>NZ_JBEZUP010000005.1:306676-374479 GCF_040636485.1 Streptomyces sp. NPDC038707 | reverse complement strand
CTCTGCCCAGTCCTCCACGTTCAGCACCCTCCAAGAGTCCGGAGGGGTCAAGATTCGGAGACTGCCAGGGGGTCAGTTTTCACGAAGCAGCGACAGCATCAGGCAGCGGAAGGTGATCTCCTCCCGCTGCCGGCCGACGACCTCGATGCCGGCCGAGCCGGGAGACGACGCGGGGACCTCGCGAGCCTCCAGGAGGCAGGGCGCGTCGAACTCGACGTACCGGTGGGCGGTCAGGGCCAGTGCCGTCGGGTCGAAGCCGCGCTCGCCGCGGAAGGCGTAGGCGGCCTGCTGCGCCGCCTCCAGGAGGACGAGGCCGGGTACGTGGTCCACGGCGTGGTCGATCAGCGCGGGGTGGCCGGTGTCGGCGATCAACTGCCAGGTGCCCGGCCGCGCGCCGGGCGCCAGGGCCACCTCCGAGGCGTGGTCGCGCCCGACCACCCGGGGCGCGACGGGACGCGCCGCCCCCTGCGGCGGAACGGCCGTCAGCCGCTCGCCGCGCAGCCGGCGGTAGACCGGATCGGGCACCCAGGTGAAGCTGGACCTGCTGGTGAGGTAGGCCGCTCCCCGCTGGTGGAGACCGATGTGCATCTCCAGGCTGCGCCGCCCCGTCCAGGTGCCGTGAGCGTAGGCGCGCAGCGGCGCGGAGGGGTCGACGCGGTGCCGCGCGTCGATCGAGTAGGTGAGGTCGTTCATCAGGAAGTGGTGCGACCGGGAGACGCCGAGCGCGGCGTGCACGAGGCCGAGGCCGACCTGGCGCAGCGTCTGCGCGATCAGCATGTGGTGGTGAGCGCTCCCGCGGGCCGGGGCGAAGAAGACGTGCGGGCCCGACCAGTCGATGTCGAGTGCGAAGGAGGTGTTCCCGCGCTGCGTCCAGCCGGTGACGAGAACGTCCTCGTCCGCGACGCGATGGGCGAACGCCGCCGATATGGCCACGGATTCACTCCGGACGGCCGGCAGCGGTACGAGCGGCGCGGGCAGGGTGTGGCTCGCTGTGTCGATCATGTCCCCCCCCAGGGATCAAGACAGGTGGAGCTGAGGAATAAACATACAGGGCGCGCGGTTCTTTTTCATGAGACGGTCCGGAGAACCCGGATGTCAAGCGGCAATCGGCGGAGGGTGGCCCGCCCCGGTGGGTGGCGTAGGATACGGCGTGACCGGTTTTGAATGAACCTGGCCAGTCCTCTAGGTACTCCGCAGGAGATCTCGCATGGCACGACAGGAACGCGCGATCCGGACGCGCAACGCGGTCCTCGAGGCCGCCGCCGCGGTGTTCGCCGAGCGCGGTTACGAATCCGCGACGATCGCCGAGATCCTGGAGCGGGCCGAGGTGACCAAGGGAGCGCTGTACTTCCACTTCGCCTCCAAGGAGGAGCTGGCGCAGGGCGTGCTGGAGCACGCGGTGACGGGGCTGCCGCCCGAGCAGCCGATCAAGATCCAGTCGTTCGTGGACACAGGACTCATCCTGGCCCACCGGCTGCCCCGTGAGCCCCTGTTGCGGGGAGCCGCACGCCTCGCGGCCGACCAGGGCGCCCAGCGTTTCTTCGGCCGGCCGTGGCGGGACTGGATAGACGTGGCGGCCGGGCAGCTCACCCTCGCCAAGGAGGGCGGCGAGGTGCTGCCGCACATCGACCCCGACCGTATCGCCCAGACCATGGTGGCGGCGTTCACCGGCATCCAGCTGATGTCCCAGGCCACCTCGGAGATGGCCGACATCGAGGAGCGCGTCTCCCTGCTGTACGACATCGTGCTGCCCAGTATCGCGGTCCCCGGTCTGCTCGGACAGGTGGACACCTCCGCGGAACGCGGTGCCAAGCTCGTCGCCGACCTGCGGGCCGCCGAGGCGGACGGCGGACCGGACGAGGAGCCGTCCGACGCGTAGACTGCGGGCGCCGAGCGGTGGGCACAGGGGGAACCCGCCGTTCTCGACTCTCGACAGACTGATTGGGAAGCTCGGAAAGGGCCTTCACCCCTGCGTGGGTGAGGGCCCTTCGCTGTAGGCGCGCCCACCCGCGTGGGGGCGTCCAGAACACGGAGGAAACGTCGGGCATGGGAAAGCTGGAGAACCTGACCGCTCTGGTCACGGGGGCGAGCAGGGGCATAGGCCGCGGCACCGCACTGCGGCTCGCGGCCGACGGCGCGCGCGTGGCGGTGCACTACGGCAGCAACGAACAGGCCGCGCGGGAGACCGTCGACGCCATCAACGGCGACGGCGGCACCGCCTTCGCGATCCGCGCCGACCTGCGCGCACCGGACGCGGCCCGCCGGCTGTACGCCGAGTTCGACGCCGGCCTCGCCCGGCTCGGGGCCGGACCCGGACTCGACATCCTCGTCAACAACGCGGCCGTCGGACCGGTCGGGACCATCGAGGAGACCACCGAGGAACTCTTCGACGAACTCTTCGCGACCAACACCAGGAGCACGTTCTTCGTCACCAAGTACGGGCTCGAGCGCATGCGTGACGGCGGCCGCGTGATCAACATCTCCTCGGCGTCGACCCGCACCGCCTTCCCGCAGTCCATCGGCTACTGCATGTCCAAGGGCGCCGTGGACGTCCTCACCCTCGGCCTCGCCAAGCACGTCGGCGACCGCGGCATCACCGTCAACACCGTCGCGCCCGGCTTCGTCGAGACCGACATGAACGCCATGCTGCGGCAGACGCCCGAGGCGGCGGCCGGCCTGGCGGCCCTGTCCGTCTTCAACCGCATCGGCCGCCCGGCGGACATCGCGGACATCGTCGCCTTCCTCGCCTCCGACGAAGCCCGCTGGATCACCGGTCAGTGGATCAGCGCCAGCGGAGGATCGGGGCTCTGAGATGGCTGCCGACATGTACGCCGTACGCTTCGCCCGGTTCGGCGGCCCCGAGGTGCTCGAACACGTCCGCGTCCCCGTCCCGCGGCCCGCGCCGGACCAGCTGCTGATCGAGGTGGAGGCGGCCGGCGTCAACTTCGCCGACACCCACCAGGTCGACGGCTCCTACCTCGCCGCGGACCAACTGCCCTTCGTACCGGGCAGCGAGGTCGTCGGGCGCACCGAGGACGGGCGGCGCGTCCTGGCCCGGGTGCGCGGCGGATACGCCCAGTACGCCGTCGCCGACGCGGCCGCGGTGACCGAGGTCCCCGGGGAACTCCCGGCCGCCCACGCCCTGGCGCTGCCCATGCAGGGGCTCACCGCGTGGCACCTGCTCACCTCCGCCGCCCGCCTGGAGCCCGGCGAGACGGTCGTGGTCCATGCCGCGGCCGGCGGCGTCGGCAGCCTGGCCGTGCAGCTCGCCCGGCACTTCGGCGCCGGACAGGTGCTCGCCCAGGCCTCGTCCCCGGCCAAGCGGGAACTAGCCCTGCGGCTGGGCGCCGACGGCATCGCCGACTACCCGCTGGCGCGGCGGGCCGACGTGATCCTCGACGCCACGGGCGGCCCGCTGTTCGACCAGGCCCTCGACGCGCTCGCCGACTTCGGCCGGCTCGTCACCTACGGCAACGCCTCCCGCACGCCGTTCACCCCCGTCGACCCCGCCCGGCTGGGCCGTCTCAGCGCCTCGGTCGTCGGATTCTGGCTGCGCCGCGCGCTGGCCCGGCCCGGCGCCGTCACCGGCCCGCTGGCCACCATGCTCGACCTCGTGGGGCAGGGCCTGCTGCGCCCCGTCGCGGGCCCCGAGTACCCGCTGGCCGACGCGCGCCGTGCCCACGAGGAGCTGCTGGCCCGCCGTACCACCGGAAAGGTCGTCCTCCGCCCCTGACCGGGGTGGAGCCGTCCCTCAACCCCCGCGGCACGGCCCTCCACTTTGGGTGGAGGGCCGTGCGCGCCGGTGGGGCCGCCTCAGCCGACGGCCGATGAGCGCGCCCGCCGCGGTCGGCAGTCTTTCGCCCATGGCGACACTGGCGCAGAAGATCTGGGACGAGCACACCATCCGGCGCGGGGACGACGGGGACGGCCGGGACGGCGGGACCGACCTCGTCTACATCGACCTCCACCTGCTGCACGAGGCCAACACCCCACGGGCCTTCGACGACCTGCGGGCCGCCGGCCGCCGCGTGCGCAGGCCGGATCTCACGGTGGCCACGGAGGACCACAACACCCCGACCCGGGCGGTCGACCGGGTCATCGCCGACCCGGCCGGCCGCCGGCAGTCGCGGCTGATCCGCGAGAACTGCGCGGAGTTCGGCATCCCGCTGCACCGGCTGGGCGACCCCGGCCAGGGCATCGTGCACGTCATCGGGCCCGAACTCGGCCTGGTCCGGCCCGGGATGACGATCGTCTGCTGCGACTCGCACACCACCACCCTGGGCGCCTTCGGCGCGCTGGCCTTCGGCATCGGCACCGGCCAGGTGGAGCACGTCCTCGCCACCCAGACACTGCCGATGCCCCGGCTGAAGGACATGGCGGTCACCGTCACGGGACGGCTGCCCGCCGGTGTCACCGCCAAGGACCTCGTCCTGGAGCTGATCGCCCGGATCGGGACCGCCGGCGGACAGGGCCACGTCATCGAGTACCGGGGAGAGGCCGTCTCGGCGCTCTCCATGGAAGCCCGGATGACGCTGTGCAACATGTCGGTGGAGGCCGGCTCCCGTGCCGGTCTCGTCGCCCCCGACGAGGTGACCCTCGACTATCTGCGCGCGCGGCCGGGCATGCCGAGGGGAGCCGCCTGGGAGGCGGAGGCGGCCCACTGGCGGACCCTGCGCAGCGACGCGGACGCGGTGTTCGACCGGGAAGTCGTCATCGACGCGGCCACCGTGCGGCCGCGGATCTCCTGGGGCACCAACCCCAGCCAGAGCGTCCCGCTGGACGGCCGGGTGCCCGAGCCCGACCAGGCCGACGGCGCCGAAGACCGGGCCGCGGCACGGCGCGCACTGGCCTACATGGACCTGACCCCCGGCACCGCGATGAAGGACGTCGCCGTCGACACCGTGTTCGTCGGCTCCTGCACCAACGGGCGGATCGAGGACCTGCGCGAGGTCGCCGGCGTGCTGAAGGGGCGGCGGGTCGCCGAGGACCTGCACCTGCTCATCGTGCCCGGCTCCGCGGCCGTGCACCGGCAGGCGGTCGAGGAGGGCCTCGACCGCGTGTTCGCCGAGGCGGGCGCCGACTTCCGGGCCGTGGGCGGCTGCTCCATGTGCTGCGCGCTCAACGAGGACCGCCTCGCGCCCGGCGCACGGGCCGTGTCCACCACCAACCGCAACTTCGAGGGCCGCCAGGGCAAGGGTGCCCGCACCCACATCGCCTCTCCCGCCGTCGCCGCCGCGACCGCGGTCGCCGGCCGCATCGCCTCCCCCGCCGACCTGTGAGGAACGACCGCACCATGGAGAAGTTCACCGTCCACACCGGCACCGCCGTCCCGCTGCGCCGCGACAACGTGGACACCGACCAGATCATCCCGGCGCGCTACGTGCCGTACTTCAGCGACCGGGGACTGGCCAACTCCCTCTTCGCCGACTGGCGCGATGACCCCGCCTTCGTCCTGAACCAGCCGCAGCACCAGGGCGCCACGGTGCTCGTCGCGGGCCGCGACTTCGGCACCGGTTCGTCCCGCGAGTCGGCGGTGTGGGCACTGATGCGCTTCGGCTTCCGGGCCGTGCTCGCGCCCCGGTTCGGCGACATCTTCCGCGGCAACTCCCTGATGCGCGGCCTGCTCACCGTCGAGTGCCCGGAGCCGGTCGTGGAACGGCTGTGGCAGCTGATCGAGGAGGACCCGTTCGTGCCGGTCCGGGTGGACCTGGAGCGGTCCACGGTCAGCTGCGCGGACGTCGAGCAGCCCTTCACCGTCCCCGAGGCGTCCCGGCGGCTGATGCTGCGCGGGCTCGACCCGATCGACGTGACCCTGCGGCACGAGCCCGACATCACGGCGTACGAGCGGCGCCGCCGTCCCGCCCTGCCCGTCACCCGCTGAGCCGGCCCCGGCGGACCCGCCCCCACCACCCGAGCCCCCACCACCCGAGCCCCGACCACCCGAACACGAGGCGGACATGCGACGCAGACCGGCCCTGTTGGTACTGGACCTCATCAACGAGATCGCCCACCCCGAGGGACGTTTCCCCGACAAGTGCCTGGACCAGGTCGTCGAACGGGGCGTGATCGAACGCAGCGCGACCGCGATCGCCCGGGCCCGCGCCCAGGGCATCCCGGTGATCTACGTGGTCGTCGGCTTCACCCCGGGCTACGGGGACTGGCCGCGGGACTCGCCGCTCTTCGCCGAAGTACCCGACGGCGACCGGCTGCTGCTGGGCACCTGGGCCACCCGGGTGGTCGACGAGCTGAAGCCGGAGCCCGGCGAACCCGTCGTCGCCAAGCGCCGCGTCAGCGCCTTCCACGGCACCCACCTGGACACGCTGCTGCGCGCCCGCGAGGTCGACACCCTGCTCCTGCTCGGCGTCACCACGGACCTCGTGGTGCTCTCCACGGCCCGGGAGGCACACGACCGGGACTACCGGGTCGAGGTCCTGGCGGACGCCACCGCCACCGAGACCCCCGAACTGCACGAAGCCGCCCTGACCCTGCTGGCCCGCACGGCGACCGTCACCACGGTCGACCGGGCGCTCGGCCGCGCGGCGGCCTGAACCCGGAGGACCCCATGCAACCCTTCCACGTCGTCCCGGACGCCGACCGGGACGCCCTGCGCGAACTGCTCGGCGCCGCCAAGGGAAGCCCCTACGAGGACTACCCGGCCTTCTCCCGCTCGGTCACCGACATGATCGAACGCGGCGATGTCCCGGCCTCCTTCACGGCGGTGGCCCGGGCCGTCGCCGAGGAACGCGCCGCCGGCGTCTCCGACACGCACGTCCTGCGCAACTGCCCCCTCGACGCGGAGATCCCCGTCCTCGGGCACGCCGACCCGCAGGCCGACAAGCGGGCGCGCAAGCACACGTTCGTCGCCGAGGCGTTCCTGGAACTCTTCGCCCAGCTCACCGGGACGCCCCTGCTGTCCTACGCCACCCGCTTCAACGGCGACTTCTTCACCGACGTCTTCTCCATCGACCGCTACCGCGGCAAGCAGACCGGCTACAGCGACGGGGAGCTGGCCTACCACAACGACCGCACCGCCCACCCCGTACGGGCCGACTACATCAGCCTGCTGGGCATGCGCTGCCCCGCCGAGGAGCTGACGTACACGGCGCTCGTCGAGGGCCGCACCCTGCGCGCCGGACTCACCCCCGGGCAGCGGCGGGTGCTCGGCGAACCCCACTTCGTCACCCCGTTCGACATCGTTTCGCGGGACAACAACAGCGGCCTGACGGTCTCGGAACCCCACCCGATCCTGGAGGGCGAGGCCGGCATTCGCTACCTCGACACCCACACCACGGCCGCCCCCGGCGCGCCCGCCGAGGCCCTGCACGCGCTGCTCGCCCTGAAGGACGCGCTCGTCCGCGCGGAGAAGAAGCGGCACCGCGTCCTCGAGGGCGACCTGCTGGTCTTCGCCAACCAGAACGGCCTGCACAGCCGGGAGAAGATCGAGGTCGTCGACCCCGAACGGTCCCGCTCGCGCTGGCTGCTGAAGACCTACGCGTTCCGGGACCGCGCCGCGGCCGACCGGCACGCCCACCGCTGGGCCGACGGGGTCGTGGGCCGTGTCGGCGACTGACCCGGCCGCCCCGCACGCGGCACCGCGGGCAGCGGGCACCGTACCGTCCGAAGGGGACACCATGACCGCCGAACCGGCCGCCGAACTCCTGCCCGCGCTCTTCGCCGGCCTGCCCGGCACGTCCTTCACCCGGCGTGCGCTGGACTTCCGGCCCGTGCTCGCCGGGGGCCGCGCGGGCGCCGAGATGCACGCCCTCTACACCACCGACGACACCGGCCCGGGCGGACCGGCCGCGGCCGTCATGCGCTACCTGCCCGGAGCGGTGGCCCCGGCCCACCGGCATCCCGGCTACGAGCTGATCTACGTGCTCAGCGGAGAACTGGAGACCGACGACGGCGTCTACCCGGCCAACTCGCTGCTGGTGATGCCACCGAACAGCGTCCACGCGCCGCGCAGCCCGCGCGGAGCGGTGGGACTGGTGGTGTGGGAGCGCCCGGTGGAACCCGTCGGCCGACCCGTACCGGACCGTCCCGCCACACCAGAGGAGGAAGCATGACCGAGCAGCCGCGAACCCGCCGCGTCTCCGTCTTCGACACGACGCTGCGCGACGGCGAACAGGCCCCGGGCAACGCGATGACGCCCGAGCAGAAGCTGGAACTCGCCCTGGACCTGGCCGGGTTGGGGGTCGACTGCGTGGAGGCCGGTTTCCCCGCCTCCTCGCCCAGCGACTTCGAGGCGACCCGGCTGATCGCCCGGAACCTCACCGGCACCCGGTTCGCCACGTTCTCCCGGACCACCCGCAGGGACGTCCAGGCCGCCGTCGAGGCAGGCGGCACCGAGAACCACGAACTGCAGATGTCGGCCACCGGCAGCCGCGTCCACCTGGTGCACAAGCGGGGCATCAGCCGGGAGACCGCCATCTGGGAGGTCGCCGACACGGTGGCCTTCGCCCGGTCCCTCGGCGTGCGGCACATCTCCGTCGGCATCGAGGACGCCACCCGCGGCGACGACGACCTGGTCCGCGCCCTGACCGAGACCGCGGTGCAGGCCGGGGCGAGCTGCATCGTCCTGGCGGACACCACGGGCTGCCACACCCCGCAGGAGTTCGGCGACCTCGTCCGCAAGGTGCGCGCCTGGGCCCCGCCGCCGGTCCGGGTCTCCACCCACTGCCACGACGACTTCGGCCTGTCCCTGGCGAACGCGCTGGCCGGGCTGCAGGCCGGGGCCGACGAGGTCCAGGTGACGCTCGGCGGCATCGGCGAACGCGCGGGCAACACCCCGCTGGAGGAACTGGCCGCCCTGCTCGCCTACAAGGGGGAGCTGCTCGGCATGCACACCGACATCCGACTGGACGCGATGTACGCGGTGTACGGCCGGCTGCGCGAGATGATCGGCCTGGCGGAGCCGCGCAACAAGCCGCTGTTCGGCAAGTACGTCTTCGGCACCGCCGCCGGCATCCACCAGCAGGGCATCCTCAGCGATCCCAGCACCTACGAGTTCGTCGAGCCGGCCCGGTTCGGCCGGGAGCGCTCGCTGCTCATCGGGCGGCACTCGGGACGTACCGTCCTGCGGCACCTGGTGGCCGGACTCGGCGTGACGGTGACCGAGGACGAACTCGAGGAGCTGTACCGGGTCCACGTCAGCGAGCGGCTCGACGGCGACTGCGAGGACCTGGCCGTGGTGCGCGAGCGGGTCGCCCGGGACCTGGAGCGCCGCCGTGCGCCCGTACCGGCCGGACGATGAGGCACGGCCACCGGGCAGGGGTGAGCACCGGATGACGGTCCGCCGGATCGCGGTGGTGGGCTGCGGCCCGCGCGGCCTGGAGGTCGTGGAACGCCTCGCGGCCCGCCTGAGCGCGGACCCGCGCCGGACCGCCACCGAGCTGTACCTGATCGACGCCGTGGAGGTCGGCCCCGGCCGGATCTACCGTACGGACCAGCCCGACTGGTTCCTGATGAACACCGTCGCGGGCGAGCTGTGCGCCTTCTCCGGGCCCCCGGACCAGGGCCCGCCCCGGGCCGGTGCCGGACCGTCCTTCCTGGAGTGGTGGCAGACGGTGGACCCCTCCTGCCCCGGCCCCGACGACTACGCGCCCCGCGCCCGCTACGGCGGCTACCTGCGCTACGTCCTCGACTGCGTGCAGGCCGGGCTGCCGCCGGAGGTGACCGTGCACCGGGTGCGGGCCCGCGTCGACGACCTGGCGCCGGCCGGCCCCGGCTACCGGCTCGCCCTCGCCGACGGCACCCGCCTGACGGCCGACCGGGTGGTGCTCACCACCGGGCACTCCGTGCACGCCCCGGCCGGCCGGGACCTGCGGCTGGCCGCGTTCGCGGCGGACCGCCCCGCCCTGCGCCATCTGGCCGGGGACTCGGCGGCCGACCTGCCGCTGGCCGCCGTCGAACCGGGCTCGCCGGTCGGGATCATCGGCCTGGGACTGTCGTTCTACGACGTGCTGGCCGCGCTGACCGAGGGCCGGGGCGGGCGGTTCGTACCGGCGGGCGGCGACCGGCTGCGCTATCTGCCGAGCGGTGCCGAGCCGCTGATCGCGGCCGGCTCGCGCAGCGGGGTGCCGCTGCCCGCCCGCGGACGGAACCAGAAGCCGCGCAACCTGGTGCGGGCCCCGCTGCTGTTCACCGCGGAACGGGTGCGGGGCACGGCGGCCGGCCCGCTCGACTTCCGCCGGGACGTGCTGCCCTGGCTGCTCGCGGAGATGGACGTCGTCTACTACGGCACCGCCCTCGCCGCCCGCCACGGCCCCCGGGCGCGCGACCGCTTCGTCGCCGAGGTCGTCGGCGCCGCGGACGGCACCGCACCCGACGTGCCCCGGATCGCCGCCGGGCACCGGGCCGGCGACCTGCCGCGACTCGACCTGGACGCGCTGGCCAGGCCGTTCACCGGCCGGCGGTTCGCCTCCCCGGCGCAGTACGAGGCCGCGCTGCGCGCCTGGCTGCGGGAGGACCTCCGGGAGGCGTCGGCCGGCAACGTGGACTCCCCGCTGAAGGCCGCGCTCGACGTGCTGCGCGACTGCCGTTCGGTGATCCGCGCCCTGGTCGACTTCTCCGGGCTCACCCCCCGCTCGCACCGCGACGACTTCCTCGGCTGGTACGTGCCACGGGCCGGGTTCCTGTCCGCCGGACCGCCGGCCGCGCGGGTCCGGCAGGCGCTCGCGCTGATGGAGTGCGGCGTGCTCCGCGTCGTCGGACCGGGCACGGAGTTCCGGGGCGACGAGGCGACGGGACGTTTCGTCCTGGAGTCGGCCGCGGTGGCCGGCTCCAGGGTCGAGGCCGACACCCTCGTGGACGCCCGGATCCCCGTCCCGGACCTGCGGACCGACCGCAGCCCGCTCACCCGCGCGCTGCGCGCCCGAGGACTGTGGACGAGCTACGTCAACGGCGCCGGGGACGACCGGTTCGACACGGGCGGGGTGGCCGTCGGCCACAGCCCGTACCACCCCGTCGGACGCGACGGGTCACCCGACCGGGGGCTCTACGTGCTAGGCATCCCCACCGAGCACACCCGCTGGTTCATGCAGGGCGCCAGCGGGCGCCCGGGAGCGTGGAGCTACCTCATGCGGGACGCCGACGGGATCGCGGCGGACCTGCTCGCCACCCCCGCCGGAACACCGGCCCCCGCCGGCCGTCCGCGCACCCGGCGCCCCGTCGCCCGCAGGCGGGCGGCCCGTCCCGCCCCTCTCCCACCGGCCCGGAGGCACACGTCATGAGTCCGCGCGTCGCACAGCGCTTCTCGCACATCGAGCGATCGGCCACCTTCTCCCTGCGGGAGACCGTCCAGCGGCTGCGCGCGGACGGCGTACGGGTGGTGGACCTGGGCGGCGGTGAGCCCGACTTCGACACACCGCCGCACATCAGCGCCGCGGCGGCTCGTGCCCTGAGCGAGGGACGCACGCACTACACGCCCAGCCAGGGGCTGCCCGAACTGCTGCGGGCCGTCGCGGCGAAGCTGGCCCGCGACAACGGCGTCACCGTCGACCCGGCCGAGGGGGTCGTGGTGACCCCCTCGGCCAAGCACGCGCTGTTCGTGGCCCTGATGACGGTGCTCGACCCGGGCGACGAGGTGATCGTGCCCACCCCGGCCTGGGTGAGCTACCCGGCCATGGCGAGCCTGGCCGGCGCCCGTGCCGTGCCGGCCGCGCTGCGCGGCGAGGACGGCTTCCGCCTCACCCGGGACCTGCTGGAGTCCTGTGTCTCGGCACGCACCCGCGCCGTGCTGGTCAACACCCCGGGGAACCCCACGGGCCGCGTCCTCACCCGGCAGGAGGCCGAGGACGTCCGGGCGTTCGCCGAGCAGCACGACCTGGTGGTGATCAGCGACGAGATCTACGAGAAGATCACCTTCGACGGCCGCGCGCCGGTCAGCGTGGCCGCGCTCCCCGGAGCCGCCGGGCGCACCCTCACGGTGAACGGCTTCTCCAAGGGGTACGCCATGACCGGCTGGCGGCTCGGCTATCTCGCCGGCCCCGCACCGCTCATCAGCCAGGCGCTGAAGGTCCAGGAGCACACGGTGAGCTGCGCGTCCTCCTTCGCGCAGTACGGCGCGCTGGCCGCGCTCACCGGCCCGCAGGACGCGGTGCGCGCCATGACCGGCGAGTACCAGCGGCGCCGGGACGCGGTCGTGTCCGGGCTGAACGCCCTGCCGGGAGTGCGGTGCCCGCGGCCCGAGGGCGCCTTCTACGCCTTCGCCGACATCCGGGAGACCGGCCTGTCGTCGGCCGGGTTCAGCCGGTGGCTGCTCACGGAGGCCGGGGTGGCCCTCGCACCCGGCACGGCCTTCGGCGCGGCGGGGGAGGGACACGTCCGGCTGTCCTTCGCCGCGCCGGCCGCGCTCCTGGAGGAGGCCGTGGAGCGCATGGCCGCGGCACTGCCGCGGCTGCGCCGCCGCTGAGCCGCCGGGGCGAGAGGCCGGGGCGCGGTTCCTCCGCCCGCTCCGCGCCCTTCCCGCCCCGGGCGCCGCCCCCTGAGCGCGCTGCCTGGAGCACGCCCGCTCAGGGGGTACACGCCTCGGCCCGGCACCGCTGCCGCGGGCCGCCGGTCAGCTGGCCCGGGCGAGCCGGACCTCGTCGTCGGGCACGCCCCCGTCGTACAGCGCGGCTTGTTGCATTATGAGCACCGCCTCGACCCGGTTGCGCGCGCCCAGCTTGGTCAGGGCGTGCGAGACATGGCTCTTGATGGTGGCCGACGACACCCCGAGCCGGGCGGCCGCCTCCGCGGTGGACACGCCTTCGGCGAGCACCCGCAGCACGTCACGTTCCCGCCGGGTGAGCAGCGCCAGCAGCCGGCCGGGCTCCCGCGCGCTCCCACCGGCCGCGGCCGGTGCCCCGGGTGCGGTCCTGCGCGGCGTGTAGACCTCGTGCAGGTGCGCGCAGATCACCGTGTGCCCGGCCGCGACGGCGTGGGCGGCACTGCCCAGCCCGTTCAGGCGGGCGTCCTTGACCAGGCAGCCGCCGGCCCCGGCGGCCAGCGCCCCGGTGAGCCGGCCACGGCTCCACTCGGTGCCCATCAGCAGCACCCGGACCCGGCGGCCGTGCAGGGCGCGGACGGCGGGCACGGGATCCTCGTGCGGGCCGACGGCGAGCACCACGACGTCGACCCGGTCGAGGGGCCACCGGCTCGTCGGCTGCCGGGCGTCCACCGCCCCCACGACACTGAGGCCGCGGGTGGCGCGCAGCACCCCGCCGAGGACGTGCCGGGAGATCGGGTCGTGGTCGGCGACGAGGACCCGCACCTCCTCGGCGACGGCCCCTGGCGCGGCTGCGGCGATGTCCCATCCGTTCATGATTCCCCCCAAGGAACGCGGCGATACGGCCGTCCGACCCCCATAAGATACTGGAGGACCGGTTTTTTTTGACAGCGGTCACCGAGAAGTCGGGTCGGGAATCGCGCCCCTGCCGCCCAGGAGCAGGTCAGAGAGGCGTCGGGGACGCACCACTCGGGTGGACGGTCTCACCGCCCACCCCGAGAACAGACCGGACGGTTTCTCTACACGTCCACGGTGACGCCGTACGAGTCCAGCCAGGCGTTGACGGCCAGCGGCACCTCCAGGTCGATCCTGGTCGCCTGGGTGGAGCCGTTCCCGACGGGCCGCTCCAGCCGCTGCCGCACCCGGCCCAGGTCGAGCAGCGGCAGTACGGGCGCGGTGCCGCCGGCGAGCAGCTCGGCCAGCGAGTCGCGCAGGATCTTCTCGTACCCCGCGTCCTGGGTGCTCGGATACGGCGCCTTCACCCGCTCCACGATGCTGCGCGGCAGCACGTCCCGGGTGGCCGCGCGCAGCAGACTCTTCTCCCGCCCGTCGAACGTCTTCATCGCCCACGGGGTGTTGAAGACGTACTCCACCAGCCGGTGGTCGCAGAACGGCACCCGCACCTCCAGGCCCACCGCCATGCTCGTGCGGTCCTTGCGGTCCAGCAGCGTGTTGACGAAGCGGGTGAGATGGAGGTGGCCGAGCTGGCGCATCCGCTTCTCCAGGTCCTCCTCCCCGGGCAGCACGGGCACCTCGGCGAGCGCGTCGTGGTAGGCCGCGCGCCGGTACCCGGGCAGGTCGAGCCGGTCCAGCAGGCCGCCGTCGAACAGGTGCGTGCCGAGGAACAGCGCGGCGGGCCCGGCGGTGAGCCACGGGAAGGTCTCCGCGGCGACCACCTCCGGGTTGTGGAACCAGTTGTACCCGCCGAAGAGTTCGTCGGCGGACTCACCGGACAGCGCCACCGTCGACTGCTCCCGGATCGCGCGGAACAGCAGGTACATCGACGGCCACAGGTCGCCGTACCAGACCGGCGGCAGGTCCAGCGCCCGCAGCACCGCCTCGCGCACCGTGGGGGAGGTCAGCTCGTCGCTGTCCAGCAGGATCTCGTGATGGTCGGCCGCCACCAGATCGGCGAGGTCGCGGACGAAGGGCGCGTCGGGGGTGCCGCGGAACGGGTCCGGCACGAAGTTCTCCGCGGCGCCGTGGAAGTCGACCGAGAAGGTGCGCACGGCGCCGCCGCCCTGCGCCCGGACGGCCCGCGCCGCCAGCGACGTCACCGCCGACGAGTCGAGCCCCCCGGAGAGCAGGCTGCACAGCGGGACGTCCGAGACGAGCTGGCGGGAGACGATGTCCTCCAGCAACTCCCGTACGGTGCGCACCGTCTCCTCCAGGGAGTCGGTGTGCTCCCTGGCCTCCAGCGCCCAGTACCGGTGCTCGGCCAGACCCGTGCGCCGCACCCGGACGACGTGCCCCGGCCGCACCTCGCGCATGCCGTCGAACAGGGCGTGCCCCGGGGTCTTGACCATCTCCAGCAGCTCCCGCATCCCGTCGGCGGTCACCCGGCGCGGGACGTCCGGGTGGGCCAGGATCGCCTTCGGCTCGGAGCCGAACAGCACCCCGTGCGGCGTGGGACGGTAGTAGAGCGGCTTGACGCCCATGCGGTCGCGGACGAGCAGCAGTTCCTCGCGCCGGACGTCCCAGATGCCGAAGGCGTACATGCCGTTGAGCCGGTCGGTGAGCCCCTCGCCCCACTCCAGATAGCCGCGCAGCACCACCTCGGTGTCGCTCTGGGTGCGGAAGTGGTGTCCGCGGGTGCGCAACTCCGCGCGCAGCTCACGGTAGTTGTAGACCTCTCCGCTGAAGGTCAGGACCGCCAGCGGCTGCCCGTCGCCTTCCGCGATCATCGGCTGCCGGCCGCCCGCCGGATCGATGACCGACAGCCGCCGGTGCCCCAGGGCGGCGTGCCGGCCCAGCCAGACGCCCTCCTCGTCGGGTCCGCGGAGGCTCATCGTCCGTGTCATCGCCTGCGCGGTCGCCCGCTCCAGCCGGAGATCACGCTCGAAATCCACCCAACCCGCTATGCCGCACATGGTGACTCCCCTTCCTGTCCGTCCCCCGCAGCCTCCCCGCGGACGACCGCCGGGGCATCGCCACTTCGGGTGAGCGCGCGCACGGCGCCTCCTCCGACGCGGGGGAACGCTCCACCGAAGACGGAAGGCAGCCCCTGGAACGCGCGCCCTCGGGATGGCGTCCGTCGGCACCGAAGAGATCAACTACCGCCATTCCAAGGGCGAACGGTGATACAAGAGACGGGTGATCGGTCCGGTGCCGCACGTCGGCGGGATGCGGGCGGAGGCGGCCGGGGAGGGCGCCGAGACGACGTGAGGATGCGGACAGTGATCAATCGTAGGTCGGTGCGCGGGGGGTTCCTCTCCGCGGCCATGACCGGCTCGCTGTTTCTCGGGGTCACCGGTTGCGGAGGGGACGGAGATGACGACCATCTCCCGGAGGACTACAAGGTCGTCGCGGGGACGCGGCTCTGCGGGGGTCATGCCGTGTCCGCCGACGCGGCCCGGGCGCTGAAGGTGATCACGGGGTCGTCGCGGTTCGAGGCGTCGGGGGAGGAGTACTCCGTCGCTCAGGCCGCGACGGAGATCGCCGAGGCATTCCCGGCCCCCACTCTGACCAAGGACCTCTGCCGTGTCTACATGCCCATAGGCACGCCGGATTTCGTACTGAGGATCACCTGGGGCCTGGAAGAGGGCGCCCCGACGGGTGCCCCGGACCCGGATTTCACCGTGCTGAAGATGGGGGAGCGGGCCGTGGCGGGGGTGGACAACGCCTACGTCTTTTTCGCGTGCCGGAGCCCCAGGCTGAACGAGTTGGCGGGACCGGCCCACCTTTTCGTCAACGTGCGGCACTGGGGCATGCCGAAGCCGCCCGAGGGCGATGTCAGGGCGCTGAAGAACGCCTATGCGACCGTGGCCCATTCCTTCTCGCTGGCCATGGCGAAGGAGCTGCGCTGCGAGAAGAACGGCGGGCTCCCGGCGAAGCCCGTACTGGATCCCGCGTAGCCGCCGGGGACGTGAGGATGCGGACAGTGATCAGTCGTGGGTCGGTGCGCGGGGGACTCCTTGCCGTGGCCGTGGCCGGCTCGTTGCTTCTCGGGGCCACGGGGTGCGGGGAGGACGGGGACAGAGACGGTGTTCCGAAGGACTACAAGGTCGTCGGGGGGACACAGCTCTGCGGCGGCAACGCCATGTCCGCCGACGCGGCCAAGGCACTGAAGGTGATCACGGGGTCGTCGCGGTTCGAGGCGTCGTCGAAGGAGTACACGGTCGCCCAGGCCGCGGCGGATTTTGCCGAGGCGTTTTGGGACCCCAAGGTGTATCGCGGGGACGCCTGCCGTGTTTACCTGCCCATCGGCGCGCCGCATTTCCAGCTCAGAATCACCTGGAGACGGGTTGACGGCGCCCCGACGGGCACCCCCGCCCCGAAGTTCACCGTGCTGGAGATGGGCGAGGAGACCCTGGCGGCGGCGGACATGGCGTACGTCCAATTCGCCTGCCGAACCGACAAGTTGGCCGACCCGCTGGGTCCCGCCCATATCGTCGTCGGCGTAGAGCGCTGGGGCATGCCGAAGCCGCCCGAGGGCGACGTCAGGGCGCTGAAGAACGCCTATGCGACCGTGGCCCATTCCTTCTCGCTGGCCATGGCCAAGGAGCTGCGCTGCGAGAAGAACGGCCGGCTCCCGGCGAAGCCCGTACTGGATCCCGCGTAGCCGTGACCGCGAAAGTCCGGTCGCACGAAGTCACTTCGGCAGCCTCCCTCTGGGGCGGGGTCAATTCGAAAGTTTCGCAATGTTCCCGGACGCCAGGCGCCACACGTTAGGAATGTGCGGCTGACCGGTCAAGGCCTGCCGCCGAGCTGTCTGCGGCGACGACCCGATCCGAAATGTTTCGGAAATGTAGTCGAAATTTCTTCCGTGGGAAGTATTGACGATCCACCGTCAACACCTCAATCATCCGTGTCTGAGTAACCGGCCTCAGTTCGAGATGCCGAACCGCGAGATGCCGAACCGTGCCGCCCTGGGCCCTCCATGCGGCACCCGAGCACCTGCCACGGCACTTCAAGTCCTTCCCCGATTCCCACCCTGGAGGCACAGTGATGGGCTCGTACGCCCTTCCCGGATCCGTTGTCCGCAGAAAGATCCGCGGCCCGCTGCTTGCGCTGGTCGTCGGCGCCCTCGGCGCGGCCGGCGCACTGGCCGCGCCGTCGACGGCACACGCCGCCGAGAGCACGCTCGGCGCCGCGGCGGCGCAGAGCGGCCGCTACTTCGGCACCGCCATCGCCTCGGGCAGGCTGGGCGACTCGGCGTACACGTCGATCGCGAACCGTGAGTTCAACATGGTGACGCCCGAGAACGAGATGAAGATCGACGCCACCGAACCGCAGCGGGGCCAGTTCAACTTCACCGCCGGCGACCGCGTCTACAACTGGGCCGTGCAGAACGGCAAGCGGGTGCGCGGCCACACCCTGGCCTGGCACTCCCAGCAGCCCGGCTGGATGCAGAGCCTCAGCGGCAGCACACTGCGCCAGGCGATGATCGACCACATCAACGGCGTGATGGCCCACTACAAGGGCAAGATCGCCCAGTGGGACGTCGTGAACGAGGCGTTCGCCGACGACGGTTCGGGCGGCCGGCGCGACTCCAACCTGCAGCGCACCGGCAACGACTGGATCGAGGTCGCCTTCCGCACCGCGCGTGCCGCGGACCCGTCCGCCAAGCTCTGCTACAACGACTACAACATCGAGAACTGGACCTGGGCCAAGACCCAGGGCGTGTACAACATGGTCCGCGACTTCAAGCAGCGGGGCGTGCCGATCGACTGCGTCGGCTTCCAGTCCCACTTCAACAGCGGCAGCCCGTACAACAGCAACTTCCGCACCACGCTGCAGAGCTTCGCCGCCCTCGGCGTCGACGTGGCCATCACCGAGCTCGACATCCAGGGTGCCTCGTCCTCGACCTACGCCGCCGTGACCAACGACTGCCTGGCCGTCTCGCGCTGCCTCGGCATCACGGTCTGGGGCGTGCGCGACAGCGACTCCTGGCGATCGAGTGACACCCCGCTGCTGTTCAACAACGACGGCAGCAAGAAGCCCGCCTACACCGCCGTCCTCAACGCGCTCAACGGCGGCTCCACCACCCCGCCTCCCACGACTGGCGGACAGATCAAGGGCGTCGGTTCCGGCCGCTGCCTGGACGTGCCGAGCGCCTCCACCACCGACGGCACCCAGCTCCAGCTGTGGGACTGCAACAGCGCGACCAACCAGCAGTGGACGTCCACCGACTCCGGCGAGCTCAGGGTCTACGGTGACAAGTGCCTGGACGCCGCCGGCACCGGCAACGGCGCCAAGGTCCAGATCTACACCTGCTGGGGCGGCGACAACCAGAAGTGGCGCCTCAACTCCGACGGATCCATCGTCGGCGTCCAGTCCGGCCTCTGCCTCGACGCCGTCGGGGCCGGCACCGCCAACGGCACCCAGATCCAGCTCTACTCCTGCTCGGGTGGCAGCAACCAGCGCTGGACCCGTTCCTGAGGTGAACCTGCCGCAAGCGAAAGGGTGAACCGATGAAGACCTACGGTGCGGTCTCCCCCGCCCCGCCACGAAGGCGTCGCTGGTGGTCCCGGGTCGCCTCCGTGGTGGCGGCGACCCTCGCGGCCGGCCTGCTCGCCGCGGTGAATCCGGCGCCCGCCGGGGCGGCGACGGTGGACACCCAGGCGGTGGACACCCAGGCGTGGTACGTCCTGGTCAATCGCAACAGCGGCAAGGCGCTGGACGTCTCCGGCGCCTCCACCGCCGACGGCGCGCGGATCAGCCAGTGGACGCGTCACGACGGAGCCAACCAGCAGTGGCAGTTCGTGGACTCCGGCGACGGCTACTACCGCATCAAGTCCCGGAATTCGGGCAAGGTGCTCGACGTGGCCGGCGCCTCGACCGCGGACGGTGCCGCGATCCAGCAGTGGACCGACAACAACGCGGCCAACCAGCAGTTCCGCCTGGCCGACTCCGACGCGGGGCACGTCCGGCTGATCAACCGCGCCAGCGGCAAGGCGGTGGAGGTGCAGGGTGCCTCCACCGCCGACGGCGGCAACGTCGTCCAGTACAGCGACTGGGGCGGCGCCAACCAGCAGTGGCAGCTGGTCAAACTGTCGTCCGGCGGCAACGGCGGATGCGGCAGCGCCCCGGCTCTGACGAGCGGCACGTACACGATGCAGAGCGGCGGCAAGAGCCGCAGCTTCATCCTCCGGGTCCCCGCCAACTACGACAACACTCACCCCTACCGGCTGATCTTCGCGTTCCACTGGCGGGGCGGAACCGCCGCCGACGTCGCCTCGGGCGGCACGAGCGGGAGCGCCTGGTCGTACTACGGCCAGCAGGAGCAGTCGAACAACAGCGCGATCCTCGTCGCCCCTCAGGGTCTCGGCAACGGCTGGGCCAACACGGGCGGTGAGGACATCACGTTCGTCGACGACATGATCCGGCGCATCGAGGGCGGCCTCTGTGTCAACCCGGCACAGCTTTTCGCCACGGGATTCAGCTGGGGCGGCGGCATGAGCTACGCCCTCGCGTGCAGCCGGGCGAACGTCTTCAGGGCCGTCGCGGTCATGTCCGGCGCCGAGATCAGCGGGTGCGCCGGCGGCACCCAGCCCATCGCCTACTTCGGCATCCACGGCATCAGCGACTCCGTCCTCAACATCGCGCAAGGCCGGTCCCTGCGCGACCGGTTCGTCAGCAACAACGGCTGCACTCCCCAGAGCCCGCGCGAGCCCGCGCCGGGCAGCCGCACGCACATCACCACCGCCTACGCGGGCTGCCGCGCCGGATACCCGGTCCAATGGGCCGCGTTCGACGGAGACCACATCCCCGGTCCGGTCGACGGCTCCTCCGCCGAGAGCGGGGTCACCACCTGGACCAAAGCAGAGATCTGGAGGTTCTTCGCACAGTTCCAGTGACCCGCCCGCACCACGGAGTGGAGCCAGGACCATCCCGGCTCCACTCCAGCGGCACACCGCCAGGCTGACGTCCCGCACCGTCGTCGGACGGCCGGGTTTGGCACTACCGCTACGACCCGCTCGCCGCCGCTACCTCTTGCGGCGCCAGGCCAGCAGCAGTACGACCGCCGCGCCGCCGGCGAGCAGCAGGGCGCGGTTGTTGCTCCGGGCCCAGCGCGCGCCCTGCGCGGTGGTCTGCAGGACCGGGTCGGGCAGCCTGTCCTGCGCCTGGTGGGCGAGGCCACCCGCCTTGTCCTTGAGCTGTACGGCCTTCACCGCGGCCTGTTCCTTGACCTCGGCGGCCTTGGACGCGGCCTGTTCCTTGACCTGTACGGCCTTGGTGGCGGCCTGTTCCCTGACCTCGGTGGCCTTCTCCTGGGCGCGGGCCTTGACGTCGGTCTTCGCCGCGAGCGCCTCGACCGTCTCACCCAGCTCGTGCCGGGTCCGCTCGACCTGCTCGCGCAGTTCCTGGGGGCTGGAGGCGGTGGGTTCGTCGTGGGGCGGCTGGGTCATCGGTGCGCACTCTCCTTGATCTCGGCCACATCGGCCTTCACGTTCTGAATGGTCTGCTCCGGAGCGGGCGGCGAGGCCTCGGCGACCTGCTTCTTGCCGGTCAGCGCCAGCACCGCCGCGATCACGCCCAGCACGGCGGTGACGATCAGGGCGGCGGCCCACACCGGCAGCGCTACGGCGACAGCGGCGATCACGGTGGCGACCAGGGCCTGGAGCATCAGGAACCCGACCAGCCCGGCGCCGCCGAACAGCCCGCCGCCCTTGCCGTAGTGCTTGCCCTTCTCCTTCATCTCCGCCTGCGCCAGACGCAGCTCGCCCCGCACCAGCTCGGTCAGCTGCTGCGAGGCCCGCTGGACCAGCTCGCCCACCGGTTCCGATCCGTGCGCCTGAGGGCTTGCCTCGTAGCGGGGCTGCGTACGGGACACGGCGATCACCTTCCAGACGTGCCGGTACTTTCGTTCGTGAGAGCGCGGGTACCCAGGTCCGCGCGTTTCACGGTCCCGTCGTCCGCGGCCTTCCGGGAAGACCGATCTCGGCCCACACCGTCTTGCCGCTCGGCGGGTACGGTTCCGTGTCGTCGGAGCGACTCCGAGGGGAACTATGAGCACGTCGGAACTCGCCTGGTCCAAGTCCGGCTACAGCGGCAGCCAGGGCGATAGCTGGGTTGAAGTCGCCGTTACCGGGCAGGCCGTGCGCGTGCGCGACTCCAAGGACGTCACGCGCCCGGACTTCGCCGTCGGCCGGGACGGCTGGGCGCGGTTCGCGCGGTACGCGGCCGGAGGCTGACGCGCGGGGGAGGCGTGCCGTTCACGCCGGTACGCTTCCTCCCCCCGCTCACCGTTCCGGCGGAGCCGCGGAGCGGTCGGTGGTGGCGGTCCAGGAGGCGAGGAGGCGCAGGGCGTCGTGTGAGGGCGTGCCGGGTTCGGCGGTCCAGACGACGAGCTGCTGCTCGGGGTCGCCCGCCACGGACAGGGCGTCCCAGTCGAGAGTGAGTTCTCCCGCGACCGGGTGACGCAGCACCTTGTTGCCCCTGGTGCGGCTCGCGACGCGGTGGTCGCCCCACCAGCGACGGAAGTCGTCATCCGCGATGGAGAGCTCGCCCACGAGGCGCGCCATGTGCTGATCGTGCGGGTCGCGGCCGGCTTCCCTGCGGAGCATGGCCACGCAGGCGCGCGCCATGTCTTCCCAGTGCACATGGATTTTCCGCATGGCCGGATCGGAAAAGAGCAGCCATGCGTAATTACGGTACTTCTCCGGAATTCTCGAGAAGTCGGTGAGCAGCGCGGCGGCCATCGGGTTCCAGGCGAGAATGTCCATGCGGCGGCCCAGAACGAGGGCCGGGCTGGTGGTGAGTTCGTCGAGCACGCGCCGCAGCTGCGGGCGCACGGCCTGTGCCGCCTGGCGGCGGGGCTGTGCGGCGGTCTTCCCGGCCACCTCCAGCAGGTACGCGCGCTCCTCGTCGTTGAGGTGCAGGACCCGGGCGAGGGCGTCCAGGACCGTGGCGGATGCCTGCCTGCGCCCCTGTTCCAGACGGGTGTAGTAGTCCGTGCTGATGGACGCGAGCAGCGCCACCTCCTCGCGGCGCAGGCCCCTCACCCGCCGCTTGGCGCCGGTGTCGGGCAGTCCGACCGTGCGCGGGCTGAGCTCGGCCCGGCGGGCCTTGAGGAATTCCCCCAGCTCGTTGGGGTGCGCATCGGCGTCCATGGACACGATTCTCTCAGAAACCGCAGCCGAGAGGGTGGGCCAAAGCTGTCCCTGGGTGAGCCCTGACCGGGGAGGAAAGAGGCCCGTTGTGCGGATGCGAGCGGCGTGTGAATCCGCATGATCGCCGGTACCCGAGCTGTTCCTGATCGAGGGTGCGACGCACGCGGACCTCTACGACAAGGACGAGGCCGTCACCCCGCGCAGTCGCCAACCTCGTCTCCTGTCCACCAGGAGACACAAGAAAGGCACGGATCCGAACAAGGCCGAACACGAACTCTGTCGGAATCCTTGACCCCGGATCAGGGCGTCCCTAGTCTCACACGCCGTGGGAGCGTTCCCAATCCTCGCGTGAGCGCACTGCCGGCCGCGCCCCCATCCCTCGGAGGTCATCGTGACCGACACACACCCGCTCGCCCGCCCCCCGCAGCGGTCCCGGGGCACGCGCCACCGGCTCACCGTCGGCCTGACCGCCGCCGCGCTGGCCGCCACCGCGCTCGCCGGACTGCCGGGGACCGCGCACGCGGCGACCGCCCGGCAGGTGGAACGCCTCGACCGGGGCCTGACCAGCGTCCACACCAGCAGTGGCAACCTGGTGTCCTGGCGCTGGCTCGCCACCGACCCGAACGACGTGGCGTTCAACGTCTACCGCGGCAGCACCAGACTCAACTCCGCGCCGCTGACCGCCTCCACGAACTACTTCGACTCCGGCGCCCCCGACTCCGCCGACTACACGGTGCGCGCGGTGGTGGGCGGCACCGAACAGCCCGCCTCGGAGCACGCCCTCCAGTTCCGGCCCGGCTATCTCGACGTACCGGTCTCCCCGCCGGCCGGCGGCACCACCCCGGACGGAGTGGCTTACACCTACGAGGCCAACGACGCGAGCACCGGCGACCTGGACGGTGACGGCCGGCTCGACCTGGTCCTGAAGTGGCAGCCGACCAACGCCAAGGACAACTCCCAGTCCGGCTACACCGGGAACACCTACGTCGACGGCATACGGCTGGACGGCACCCGCCTGTGGCGCGTCGACCTGGGCCGCAACATCCGCTCCGGCGCGCACTACACCCAGTTCCAGGTGTACGACTACGACGGCGACGGCAAGGCCGAGGTGGCGATGAAGACCGCCGACGGCACCCGGGACGGCACCGGCGCGGTCATCGGTGACGTCTCCGCCGACCACCGCAACTCCAGCGGCTACATCCTGTCCGGGCCCGAGTACCTGACCATGTTCAACGGGCAGACCGGCAAGGCGATGCAGACCGTCGACTACGTCCCCGCCCGCGGCACGGTCTCCTCCTGGGGCGACTCCTACGGCAACCGCGTCGACCGCTTCCTCGCCGGCACCGCGTACCTGGACGGCGCCCGGCCCTCCCTGATCATGGCGCGCGGCTACTACACCCGTACCGTCATCGCCGCCTGGGACTGGCGCGGCGGCCAGTTCACCCGCCGCTGGACCTTCGACACCAACTCCTCCACCAACTCCGGCAAGGGGTACGACGGTCAGGGCAACCACGCGCTGTCCGTCGCCGACGTGGACGCCGACGGCAAGGACGAGATCGTGTACGGCGCGATGGCCGTGGACGACAACGGCGCCGGCCTGTGGACCACCCGCATGGGCCACGGCGACGCGGCCCACCTCGGCGACCTCGACCCCGCCCGGCCGGGCCTGGAGTACTTCAAGGTCGACGAGGAGTCGGGCAAGCCGGGCTCCTGGATGGCCGACGCGCGCACCGGGCAGATCCTGTGGCAGACGGCCTCCGGCTCCGACAACGGCCGCGGTGTCGCCGGTGACATCTACGCCGGCAGCCCGGGCGCCGAGGCGTGGTCGGCCTCCGACACCACCCTGCGCTCCGCCACCGGCGCCTCCCTCGGCCGCGAGCCGGCCGGCGTCAACTTCCTGTCCTGGTGGGACGGCGACACCGTCCGCGAACTCCTCGACGGCACCCACATCGACAAGTACGGCCCCTCCGGCGACACCCGTCTGCTCACCGGCTCCGGAGTCGCCTCCAACAACGGGACCAAGGCCACGCCCGCGCTGTCCGGGGACCTCCTCGGCGACTGGCGCGAGGAGGTCGTGTGGCGCACCGCCGACAACCGCGCCCTGCGCATCTACTCGACGCCGTACCAGACCACCACCAGGATCACCACGCTCCTCCACGACCCCCAGTACCGCACGGCCCTGGCCTGGCAGAACACGGCGTACAACCAGCCTCCGCACCCCAGCTTCTTCCTGGGCGCCGACATGCCGACCGCACCGCGCCCCACGGTCTACACGCCCTGAGCGACGGCGGCCGGCAGCTGCTGGAGCAACGGGCAATGGGCAACGGGCAACGGGCAGCGAAAGGGCATCGTGATGACGCTGCACATCGACAGCATTCGCCCCGACCACGGCCGGGGAGGCGAGCGATGGGTCAGTCTCAGCGGTGAGCTCGGCGGCGCCACCGAGAACCTGTGGGGCGACACCGAGCTGAGCAACACCGTGCAGTTCACTTACACGTGAGGTTCTTCTCCAGCGCGGCGAGATAGCTGTGCGTGAAGTGGTCGCGGACACCGTCGGAGGCGGGCGCCAGCGGGTCCGCGGTCAGTCCCGCCGCATGGTCGAACAGCCCGCCGATCACCGGCATCTCGTCACGGACCATGCCGTGGGAGTCGATGCAGCGCAGCGCGTCGACGTGGGAGTACGGGGGTGCGGGCGGCATCCGGGGGACAATGTCGTTGTTGTTTCGCGAACCGGAACATCCGGCCCTTGCAACCCTTGTTGCAGGCCCTGGCCAGGGCGGTGTCGCAGGCGCGCGGCTGGCCGTAGGTGTAGACACCGTCGGCGGCCAGGCGCGGGTCCTTCAGGTGCATCCGGGCGCCGGCGAGCATCGCGAGCGCCCCGCCCAGGCTGTGCCCGGTGAACCAGACGGTCTGGCCGTCGGTGCGCAGTTCGGCGTGGGTGTTCTTCACGTCCGGCCAGATCGACTCCAGCGCCTCGCCGAAGCCGTCGTGGACGTGCCCGGTGCCCCCGGCCCGCGCCGGGGCGGGGTCGTGGCGTCGGACAGCCAGTCCTTGATCTGCCGCGGTTCGGTGCCGCGGAACGCGGTGACGATCATGCGGTCGCCAGCCATGGTGCAGGCCTGGGTGTCCTGGAGCGGGAACGGCGGGGTGAAGCGCGTCTCGTGGTGCCGCACGGTGTCGAACCCCCACTGCCTCGCCTGCGCCTCGATGGTGGCCTCGTCCTTGTACGCGAGGTCCGAAGCCAGCGCGAGCCGGTAGGCACGTTCGAGGCTGTAGCCGGTCGAACTCTGATCGATCTCCACCGGAACAGGCACAGCGATGTCCTCCTCGCTCCAGGCCCGGGTGCGTAGGCCGCCCCCTTCGTCATATGCCTCCGCCGCCGTGCGGCGCACACCGGTCTCCACCCGTACGGCCCAGCGCGTTCGCCGCCTCCGTCCGGCCGCCCCGGCGGGACATCGAGGCCGCGTCCGGCGTGCCTCCGCCGTGCCGGTGACGGCCCGTACGAAGGTGGGCCGTGTGATCCGCTTGCGCCAGGGCCGACGGCTGGCCGGCATCCCGCTGGCGCTGACCGCCGTGCTGTACAACGCGTGGATCAGCGCACCGCTCCTGGTGGCGGGGGCGGACCCGCTGCACACCTACGTCAGCGACCTCTCCGCCGGGGCCCACCCCCACAGTCTCCTCTTCCGTACGGCCGACCTGATGGCCGGCGCCTGCGCGGTCGCGGCCGCCGTCCTGGCTCTCGGGGGCCGGACGGCGCGGCTGTCGTGGGCGAGGGCGGGGTGGTGGGCTCTCGGCCTGTTCGGCGCGGCCACGGCGGTGGAATTCCGGTTTCCGCTGAGCTGCCCGCTCGTGGCCGACCGCGCGTGTTTCGACCGCGAGGTCGCCGGGCTGGCACCGGCCGCCCATACGGTGCACACGGTCACCAGTGCCGTGGCCACCGCCGCCGCGCTGGCCGCGATGACCGCCCTGACCATCGCCGCCCGCCGGTACGGCTGGTGGCCCGCCCTCGCCCGTCACGGCCGCGTTCTCGTGGTCGCCCAGTGGGCCGTCAACGTCTGGCTGATGGTGGCGGTCGCCGCCTTCATGACGCGGCACGTCAACCTGTGGGTGGGAGGGGCCGAACGCCTCCAGGAACTCCTGCTGGCCTGCTGGGCGCTGCTCCTCGCGGCGGGAGTGGTCCGCTCCGGAGCGGCGCCCCTCGCCGTCTCGCGGCCTCCGGCGCCGAGGCCGTCTGCGGGAGGCGAGCCGGCGAGTCACGGTGTGGCCCGCGTTCCGGCGCGGCGGCCGTCCGAATAGCGCGCCGTGTTCCTCGGTCTCCTCTTCGCGCTCGCCGCCACCGTCGGCTTCGGTCTGGCGTCGGTCTTCCAGGCGCGCGCGGCGCGTGCGCCGTCGCGCACGGAGGCGGAGGGGCTGCGGCTCGCGGTCCGGCTGGTGCGCTCGTGGCAGTTCGTCCTCGGCGCGGGCCTGGACGTGGTGGGGTTCGCGCTGAGCGTCGTGGCCCTGCGCCGCCTTCCGCTGTTCGTCGTGCAGGCGGTGACCAACGCCAGCCTCGCCGTCACCGCCCTCGCGGCCGTCGGGCTGCTCGGGATCCGCCTGCGGACCAGGGACACCGTCGCCGTCACCACCGTGGTCGCCGGCCTCGTGCTGCTCGCCGCCGGCTCGGGCCGTGAAGGCGCCACCTCCGCGAGTCCCTCCTTCCGCCTGGCCCTGGCCGTCGCGCCCCTGGTGGCCCTGGGGCTCACCTCGTGGGCTGCCCGCTTCCACGGCCGGGGAGCGGCAGCATCCCTGGGCGTGCTGTCCGGCGTCGGCTTCGGTGTCACGAGCCTTGCCGTACGCGTGATGGACATCTCCAGCGTCGCAGGCGTCCTCACCGACGGGGCGACGTACGCGCTGATCATCGGCGGGCTGGGCGGATACCTCAGCTACGCCCTCGCGATGCGACGCGGCTCCGTCACCGCGGCCACCGCCGCCGGCACCCTGATGGAGATCGCCGGTCCCGGCCTGGTCGGCATCCTCCTTCTCGACGACCGCGCACGCCCCGGCTACGGCTGGCTGGCCCTGACGGGCCTCGTCCTCGCGGCAGCCGGCACCCTCGCCCTCTCCCGCTTCGGGGAAGTCCGTACCTGACCCCGACGCGTCCCGGCCCGCGCCGACGGCACGGGCCGGGCAGGACATCTCCTCCTCAGAGGTCTTCCGCGTCGCTCCAGGGCGGTTCGGTGGGCCGGGGGAAGAGGAAGTCCTCCCAGACATCGAGACCGAACAGCATGAGCACGACCAGCACCGGCAGCAGCAGAGCGATCACGACCATTGCGCCTCCCAACGGAAGCGGTCACGGGAACGCGGTGGCAGAACCTTCCGGGCTCAGACTGCTCTGAACGGGGGAACCGCGCTCGCCCCGGCGCGAGTGCAAGCCGCCGTTCGGGTGACATCCGGGATACGGCGGCCGAACGCGCCCCACGGACGGGCCGGAGCGCGCCCGGTGCGGGGTGACGGAGCCGTGGCGGTCGGTCAGGGCTTGAGGAGCGTCTTGATGGCGCGGCGCTCGTCCATGGCCCGGTAACCCTCGGCGACCTGCTCCAGCGGGAGGGTCAGGTCGAAGACCCTGCCGGGGTCGATGCGACGGGTCAGGACGCGGTCGACCAGGTCGGGCAGGTAGCGGCGCACGGGGGCCGGGCCGCCGCGCAGGCCGACGTGGGAGAAGAACAGCTCCTGGCCGTCGATCGCCACCTCGTGGGGTACGCCGACGAAGCCGACGTTCCCGCCGGGCCGGGCCGAGTGCAGGGCCTGCCGCATGGCCTCGGCGGTACCGACGCACTCCAGCACCGAGTCGGCGCCGATCCCACCGGTCATCTCCTTGACCCGGGCCACGCCCTCCTCGCCCCGCTCGGTGACGATGTCGGTCGCGCCGAACTCCCGGGCGAGCCTCTGCCGGGGCTCGTGGCGGCTCATGGCGATGATCCGCTCCGCGCCCAGCTCCCCGGCCGCGATGACACCGCACAGACCGACCGCGCCGTCCCCGACCACCACGGCGGTCGAGCCGGGCCGGACCTCGGCGGCCAGCGCCGCGTACCAGCCGGTGCCCATCACGTCGGACACGGCGAGCAGGCCCGGCCAGAACGCCTCGTCCGGCACCTCCTCCGTGGCGACCAGGGTGCCGTCGGCGTGCGGGATACGCACGTACTCGGCCTGGCAGGTGCTCATGAACTCGCGGTGCGCACAGTTCGACTGCCAGCCGTTGCGGCAGTTCGCGCAGGTGTTGTCCGACGTGGCGAACGACCCGACGACGAACTGGCCGGGCTTGACGGAGGCGACCTCGCTGCCGGTCTCCTCGACGAACCCGACGTACTCGTGGCCCATCGGATGCGGCTCGCCCAGCGGCTCCAGACCGCGGTACGGCCACAGATCGGAGCCGCAGACACAGGTGACCGCGGTGCGGATCACGGCGTCCGTCGGCTTGAGGATCCTCGGCGCGTCGAGGGTCTCGAAACGTATGTCACCGGGGGCGTGGATCATGGTTCCGCGCATGGGGGAGTCCTCACGTGCTGGTGGGCCGCCGGTGGCCGTGTGCGGTTTGCGTGCCGGTGGGCCGCCAGGGTCCGTGTGCGATGTGTGTACCGGGTGCGCGGCACCGGCGCCGGTGCCCTCGGCGCGCCTCCCGGCGGGGCACACCCGGGGGCGCCGCTGCGCCCGGCCGGCGTGTGCCACGCCTTCCAGGTACCCGGCTTTCCGGCCGGCCAGCGAGTCACCGGCGAGGGACGCACGAGCGACTGCCGCACTTGGCCCGCGCCACCGACGGCTCCACCACGCTCCCCCGCCCCCAGCGGCACGGCCCCGGCAGCCGACACCGCACCGTACCCTCCGGTAGATCCTGGACGCGATCACCGTCACGTCCCGTTGCGGGGGGTGACGGGGGCACGGCGGTCGATGGTCCGGGACAGTGTGGGCCACATATTGATCAGGAGACCCGTCAGCGCGGTGACCTGCGCCATTTGGGGTGAGTTGGCCGCTGACCTGCGCGAGTGGTCTTTCAGCTGTTTCATGCTCGTGCCACTTGATGAAGCCGGAAGTGCCAGAAAAATTCGAAAGGTCTCCCAAGGTCCCCGCATGCGCGGGGACCACATCCCGGGCGTCTCGGCCGCGTAGCGGTTGACGGGACCACCCCCGCACGAGGCGAGGACGCGGGTACACCCTGCTCGGCTTCTTCGTGGGCAGCATGTGCAGGAGGCACCGTACCCGCCATGGTCCGGCTGTCGCAGGCAGCCCGCAGCGCAGTGGTGTGACCCCGGACGGCCGATCCCCCTGTCCGCCCCACCTCCCCGCAGGTCGGACAGGGGCCCCGGCACCGGCGGTCACATGTTGATCATGTGGCCGGCCAGGCCGTGGACGGCCTCCTTGACCGCCTCGCCGAGCGTCGGGTGCGCGTGCACGTTGCGGGCCACCTCGTGGACCGTCAGGTCCCACTGCTGGGCCAGGGTCAGCTCCGGCAGGAGCTCGGTGACCTCGGGGCCGATGAGGTGGGCGCCGAGCAGTTCACCGTGCGTGCCATCGCTGATGATCTTGACGAAGCCGACGGGGTGACCCAGGCCGTGCGCCTTGCCGTTCGCGGTGAAGGGGAACTTGGCCACCTTGACGTCGAAGCCCCGCTCGCGGGCCTGCGCCTCCGTCCAGCCGAAGCTGGCGACCTGCGGCTGGCAGTAGGTCGCCCGCGGAATCATGGTGTAGTCCAGCTCCATGGTCTCCGCGTCGGCAATGGTCTCCGCGGCCACCACACCCATGGACTCGGCGGCGTGCGCCAGCATCAGCTTGGCGGTGACGTCACCGATCGCGAAGATGTGCGGCACGCTGGTGCGGCACCGGCCGTCGACGTCGATGGCACCGCGCTCGGTGAGACGGACCCCGGTGTTCTCCAGGCCGTAGCCCCGCACGTTCGGCGCGAAGCCGATGGCCTGGAGCACCTTGTCGGTCTCCAGGGTCCGCCGCTCGCCGTTCTTGTCGACGGTCACCCGCACCCGGGGACCGGAATCGTCGATGCTCTCCACGGCCGTGCCGGTCAGCACCTCGATGCCGAGCTTGCGGTAGTGCTTCGCCAGCTCCTTGGAGATCTCCTCGTCCTCCAGCGGGACCATGCGGTCGAGGAACTCCACAATGGTCACGTCCACGCCATAGCTGCGCAGCACATAGGCGAATTCCACACCGATGGCGCCGGCCCCGGCGATGACGATGCTGTCCGGCAGCGTGTCACTGAGGATCTGGCTCTCGTAGGTGACCACGCGGTCCGACAGGGAGGTGCCCGGCAGCAGCCGGGGCGTGGCGCCGGCGGCGATGATGCAGTGCCCGAACGTCACCGCCTCCGTGCGCCCGTCCGGGTGGGTCACCGTCAGGCTGTGGTCGTCGGTGAAGACGCCCCGCCCCTCGAACTGTGTGATGGCGTTCTTCTTCATCAGGTAGTGGACGCCCTTGACCCGGCCGTCGGCGACCTTGCGGCTGCGCTCGTGCGCCACCCGGTAGTCCGCGGACACGGTGTCGCCCACGCTGATTCCGTACGCCTTGGCTTCGTTGGTGACGAACTGCACCATCTCGGCGTTGCGCAGCAGTGCCTTGGAGGGGATGCAGCCGACGTTGAGGCAGACACCTCCCCAGTACCGTTCCTCCACCACCGCGGTGGACAGACCGAGTTGCGCGCTGCGGACCGCCGCGGTGTAGCCGCCGGGGCCCGCTCCCAGAACAACGACATCGAAATGTTGGCTCACAAGGAGTTGATCCTTGTCCGGCCGCGGCCTTCCGCGCAACCCCTTCAGGTGCCGCGCGGTCCCGGGGGCCCGCCCCGGGACCGCGCGCCTCGCCCGTTCAGCTTCCGGCCGCCGGGTCCGTACGGCCCTCGAAGGCGGCCAGGATCCGCTCCGCCGCCAGCGTCGCCGTCAACTCGCCCTCCCGGACCTGCCGTTCCAGGTCCGGCGCGGCCGCGCGCACCGCCGGGTCGGCGTGCAGCCGGCCCAGCAGCTCGTCGCGGACCATCGCCCACACCCAGCCGACCTGCTGGTCCCGGCGCCGGTCCGCCAGCCGCCCGGTGGTCTCCAGGAGCCGGCGGTGCTGCTCCAGCCGCTCCCACACGGTGTCCAGACCGGACGACTCCCGTGCGCTGCAGTGCAGCACCGGCGGCGTCCAGAAGGCGTCCTTGCCGTGCATCAGCCGCAGCGCGCCCGCCAGTTCCCGGGCCGCGGCCCGCGCGTCCCGCTCGTGCGGACCGTCCGCCTTGTTCACGGCGATCACGTCGGCCAGCTCCAGGACGCCCTTCTTGATGCCCTGCAACTGGTCGCCCGTACGGGCCAGGGTGAGCAGCAGGAAGGAGTCCACCATGCCGGCGACCGCCGTCTCCGACTGGCCCACCCCGACGGTCTCCACCAGGATCACGTCGTAGCCGGCCGCCTCCATCACCACCATCGACTCCCGGGTGGCCTTGGCGACCCCGCCCAGCGTGCCCGCGCTGGGGGAGGGCCGGACGAAGGCCGCCGGGTCGACGGCCAGGCGCTCCATCCGGGTCTTGTCGCCGAGGATGGAGCCGCCCGTGCGGGTGGAGGACGGGTCGACGGCGAGCACCGCGACCCGGTGGCCCAGCGAGGTCAGCATCGTGCCGAAGGCGTCGATGAACGTCGACTTGCCGACACCGGGCACCCCGCTCACGCCGATCCGCCGCGCCCGGCCGCTGTACGGCAGCAACTCGGTGAGCAGCCGCTGCGCCAGCTCCCGGTGCTGGGGCCGGGTGGACTCCACGAGCGTGATGGCGCGGGCCACCAGGGCCCGCTTCCCGTCGAGCACACCCTTCACATACGTGTCGAGATCGATCGCCGCCATCGCGCTACAGCTCGTGCCCGAGGTCGGCCGCCAGCCGCCGCACCAGGTCGTGGGCCGCGTCCGGGATCACCGTCCCGGGCAGGAACACCTCCGCCGCGCCCATCTCCCGCAGGACCGGCACGTCCTGCGGCGGGATCACCCCGCCGACCACGATCATGATGTCCTCGCGGCCCTCCTCGGCGAGCTGCTCGCGCAGCGCCGGCACCAGCGTGAGGTGCCCGGCGGCCAGCGAGGACACCCCGACCACGTGCACGTCCGCCTCGACCGCCTGCCGGGCGACCTCCTCCGGCGTCTGGAACAGCGGGCCGACGTCCACGTCGAAACCGAGGTCGGCGAAGGCCGTCGCGATCACCTTCTGGCCGCGGTCGTGGCCGTCCTGGCCCATCTTCGCGACCAGGATGCGCGGCCGGCGCCCCTCGGCCTCCTCGAACGCCTCCACCAGCGCCCGGGTGCGGTCCACCGACGCCGACTGCCCTGCCTCGTTGCGGTACACACCGGAGATCGTACGGATCTGCCCGGCGTGCCGCCCGTACACCTTCTCCAGGGCGTCGGAGATCTCGCCGACCGTCGCCTTGGCGCGGGCCGCGCGCACCGCCAGCTCCAGCAGGTTGTCGGTGCCGTCGGCCGCGCGGGTCAGCGCGTCCAGCGCGTCCCGGCAGGCGGTCTCGTCCCGCTCCGCGCGCAGCCGCCGCAGCTTCTCGATCTGCTGGGCGCGCACGGACGAGTTGTCGACCTTCAGCACCTCGATCTGCTCGTCGCTGTCCACCCGGTACTTGTTCACGCCGATCACCGGCTGCCGGCCGGAGTCGATGCGGGCCTGGGTGCGGGCCGCCGCCTCCTCCACGCGCAGCTTCGGGATGCCGGCGTCGATGGCCTGCGCCATCCCGCCCGCCTGCTCGACCTCCTGGATGTGCGCCCACGCCTTGCGGGCCAGGTCGTACGTCAGCCGCTCCACGTACGCGCTGCCGCCCCACGGGTCGATGACCCGGGTGGTGCCCGACTCCTGCTGGATCAGCAGCTGGGTGTTGCGGGCGATGCGCGCCGAGAAGTCGGTCGGCAGCGCCAGCGCCTCGTCGAGCGCGTTGGTGTGCAGCGACTGGGTGTGGCCCTGGGTGGCCGCCATCGCCTCCACACAGGTGCGGGTGACGTTGTTGAACACGTCCTGCGCGGTCAGCGACCAGCCCGAGGTCTGCGAATGGGTGCGCAGGGAGAGCGACTTGGGGTTCTGCGGGTCGAACTGCCGCACCAGCTTCGCCCACAGCAGCCGGGCCGCCCGCAGCTTGGCGACCTCCATGAAGAAGTTCATGCCGATCGCCCAGAAGAACGACAGCCGGGGCGCGAACGCGTCCACGTCCAGCCCGGCCGCACGCCCCGCGCGCAGGTACTCCACCCCGTCCGCGAGGGTGTACGCCAGCTCCAGGTCGGCCGTCGCGCCCGCCTCCTGGATGTGGTAGCCGGAGATGGAGATGGAGTTGTAGCGCGGCATCCGCTGCGAGGTGTACGCGAAGATGTCGGAGATGATCCGCATCGACGGCTTCGGCGGATAGATGTAGGTGTTGCGGACCATGAACTCCTTCAGAATGTCGTTCTGAATGGTCCCGGCCAGCTTCTCGGGCGGTACGCCCTGTTCCTCCGCCGCCACGATGTACAGCGCCAGCACCGGCAGCACCGCGCCGTTCATCGTCATCGACACGGTCATCCGGTCCAGCGGGATCCCGTCGAACAGCTGCCGCATGTCGTAGATCGAGTCGATGGCCACGCCCGCCATGCCGACGTCACCCGTCACCCGCGGGTGGTCGCTGTCGTACCCCCGGTGCGTGGGCAGGTCGAACGCGACCGACAGGCCCTTCTGGCCGGCCGCCAGATTGCGCCGGTAGAACGCGTTGGACTCCTCGGCGGTGGAGAAGCCCGCGTACTGCCGGATCGTCCAGGGCTGGTTCACGTACATCGTCGGGTACGGGCCGCGCAGATACGGCGCGATGCCCGGGTACGTGCCCAGGAAGTCCAGGCCCTCCAGGTCGCGCCCGGTGTACAGCGGCTTGACCCCGATGCCCTCCGGGGTCTCCCACACCGGTTCCGCGTCCCCGGCGGCCCGCCGCAGCGCCGCGCGCCACTCGTCCTCGGTGCCGCCGGCGACCGGGGTGCCCAGCTCGATGCCGGAGAAGTCGGGGATTCCCATCAGGACACTCCCATACGGTCGAGGGTCGCGGACAGCACGTCCACGGCGTCACAGCCCGCGAAGACGTACGAGTCGACGCCGGGGTACTCGCCCCGGCCCGCCAGGAACACGTGCCGGGCCCCGGCCGCGCGCAGCGACTCGGCGACCTGCCCGGCCTGTTCGGCGTAGAGCGCGTCGCTGGAGCACACCACGGCCTCGGTGGCGCCGCTGCCTGCGAAGGCGCCCTCGGTGACCGGCTCGATCCCGCCGGCCTGGAAGAGGTTGGCGGCGAAGGCCGCGCGCGCGGTGTACTCGGCCGGGGAACCGATCGTGGCCAGGTAGATCCGGGGCCGGGCGCCGGTCCTCGCCAGATGGGCGTCGGAGCGGGCGCGCAGTTCCTCGTACGCCTCGTCCCGGCGTACCCGGGGCAGACCGCCGGAGGGCGGCTCGGGCGCGGGCGGGCGCTCCACCGGCTTCTCGGCCAGCAGCGGGAACTCGCTGACGCCGGTGATGGGTTCGCGCCGCCTGGCGAGCCGCTTGGACCGCTCCGCCCAGGTCGTGGCGAGATCGGTGCGCAGCCGCCCGGAGCGCAGCACGGCCGCCTGCCCGCCGTCGCGCTCGACGGACCGGAAGAAGGCCCAGGCGGCCTCGGCCAGATCGGCGGTCAGCCGCTCCACGTACCAGGAGCCGCCCGCCGGGTCGACGACCCGGGCCAGATGGGACTCCTCGATCAGGATGGAGGAGGTGTTGCGGGCGATCCGCCGCGCGAACGCGTCCGGCAGCCCCAGCGCGTGGTCGAACGGCAGCACGGTCACCGCGTCCGCGCCGCCCACCCCGGCGGCCAGCGCCGCGACCGTCGTACGGAGCATGTTCACCCACGGGTCGCGGCGGGTCATCATCACCGGAGACGTCACCACGTGCTGCGGCTGCGCGCCCGCCGCCGGCGCCCCGCACACCTCGGCGACCCGCGCCCACAGCCGGCGCGCCGCGCGCAGCTTGGCGATGGTCAGGAACTGGTCGGCGGTCGCCGCGTACCGGAACTCCAGCTGACCGACGGCCTGTTCGGCGCTCAGCCCGGCCTCGGTCAGCTCCCGCAGATAGGCCACCCCGGTGGCCAGCGAGGCGCCCAGCTCCTGCGCGGCCGAGCCGCCCGCCTCGTGGTACGGCAGCGCGTCCACGGTCAGCGCGCGCAGCCCCGGATACCCCTCGGCACAGCGCACGGCCAGCTCGGCGTACGGCGCGAAGGGCAGCGCGGTGCCGGTACGGGCCTCGTACCCGAGCGGGTCACCGCCCAGGTTGCCGCGCACCGCCCCGGCGTCCACGCCCTTGTCGGCGTACAGCCGCAGCAGGGCCTCGGCCGCCCGGGCCGTGTCCCGGCCCGCGTCCAGCACGACCGGGGCCAGGTCGAGGTACACGCCGTCGAGGGCGCGGCCCAGCTTCGTGACCGGGATGCCGCCCTCGCCCAGCACCAGCCAGAGCGAGGTGCCGCCGTTCTCCAGGTCGGCGAGCACCGTGTCCGCCGGGCCGTCGGCGAGCACGGTGTGCCGCTGGCGCACGTCCCAGCCGCCCGGGCCGGTGCCCTGCGGGCGGCTGCCCCGCACGAAGGGGGCGAAACCCGGCAGGCCGGGGTCGGGGGCGCTGTCGCGCGCGGTGTACAGGGGACGGGTGCGCAGCCCGTCCTCCAGCGTCGTGGACAGGGCGTCTTCCGCTGCCTCGCCGGACAATTCCCTGCCTGACCTGCGCAGTACGCCCTCCACCAGGCGTTGCCACTGCTCGTGTGTCGCGTCAGGGAACTCGGCGGCCAGTGAGAGCCCGTCGTCAGGCAGGACCGTCATGGCTCGGATGCTAGGGCAGGGCGCTTGAACAGGGGCGCGGCACGGCCTGTGAGGTTTCTCTTCTTGCGTTCGTGATCGGTGCCGTCCCGCGGGTCTCCCTGGGGGCCTTCGTGTCGTTGTTGGGCCGAACGGGTGACTTGGCGTAAGAATTGGCTGGTGCACGAATTGGTCGAGAGTCAGGTCGGGGGGAGCCGGTGAGCCGTTACGACGTCACCGATGAACAGTGGGAAGGGCTCGCCCAGGTCGTGCCGCTGCGGGGCCGGGACTCCTGGCCGTCCGCGGTGAACCACCGCTCGCTGCCCGACGCCGAGACCGAGACCCGGCGCCGGTTCGTGGTCCTGCGCGTCAACGTCTTCGCGGACGCCCGGGAAGTCGCCGAGACCCTGATGGCCGGGGTACCGGTGCTGCTCGACCTCTCCGGAGCGGAGGGCGACGTGGCCAAGCGCGTCCTCGACTTCAGCACCGGCGTCGTCTTCGGCCTGGGCAGCGGGATGCACCGCGTCGACCGCAACGTCTTCCTGCTCACCCCGCCCGGCACGGAGGTCAGCGGCCTGATGGAGGGGGCGGGGCTGTCGGGCACGTGACGCGCCGGGCGCCGTGACCATCCCCCGATCGGGGGAAACTCCGGACGGGAAAACGGTTCGGCAAGGAAACGGAGTTCTACGGTCCGCGTATGGCCGTGCCCTTCGTGTTCGCCGGGTCGCCGGCGGCCGACGCTCCCGTGCTCTCCCGCACCCCCTGCGACATCCGGTCCCGGATCACCGAGCTGCGGCTCTCGGCCTTCGCCGGGCACCGCGGCGCCGGGTTTCCGCTCGGGCCGGTCACCCTGTTCGCGGGGCACAGCGGGGCCGGCAAGACCACCGCGCTCGCCGCCTTCGAGGCACTGGCCCGGCTCGGCGGCGGCGTCCCGCTCGCCGAGGCGTTCCCGGACCCGGTGGCCTGCGTGCCCGAGCGGGCCCGGCCCGACGCCGAGGGGCGCCGGGGCTTCCGGATCGGCTGCACGGCCGACGGCGCCGAGGGTCCGGTCCGGCTCGACATCGCCGTACAGGCCGAACCGGAGCTGCGGATCGTGGGGGAGCGGCTGACCGCGCGCGGGGTCGTCCTGCTGGAGACCGCGCTGCGCGACCCCGGGCGCCGGACCGTCCAGGCCGCCTGGCACACCGCGGGCACCGCCCCGGTGACCCGCGCCCCGCTCCCCGGCGACCGGCTGGGCACCGCCCTGCTGCCGCTGCGGGTGGCCGGCAAGACCGACGGACAGCGCCAGGTGCTCGCCGCCGCCGAGCAGATGGTCGTCGCCCTGCGCTCCGTCTTCCCCTGCGACCCGCGCCCCGAGTACATGCGCTTCCCCGTCCCCACCGGCTCCGGCCGGCTGCTGCCCGGCTGCGACAACCTCGCCGACGTCCTGTGGCGCACCCGCGCCGAGTGCACCCGCCGGCACGGGCACCTGGTCGAGGCGGTGCGCGCGGGGTGCGCCGGCCCGGTGACCGACCTGGTGGCCGAGCCGCTGGCCGACGGCACGGTACGGGCGCTGCTCGACCGCGGCGACGGCGTCCGCACCGGGCTCGCCCGGCTGGGCGACGGCGAGCTGCGCTACCTGGCGCTCACGCTGGTGCTGCTGACCGGACCGGGCGTGCTGGACATGGACGTACCGGGCGAGGTGCCCGACGCCCTGCGCACCCTCACCGTCCTCGCCGACGGCTTCGACCGCGGCCTCGATCCCGTCCAGCGCCGGGAACTGCTGGGGACGGCCGCCCGGATGGCCCGGCGCGGACACATCCGCTGCGTGGCCGCGGTGCACGACGCCTCGTGGGCGGCCGGGACCCCGGACGTCACGGTGGTACACCTGGACGCGTGACCGAACACCCCGACCTGGCCGCCCTCCAGCGCCGGCTGGCCGAGTTCGCCGCCGCGCGGAACTGGCAGCCGTACCACACCCCCAAGAACCTCGTCGCCGCCCTGTCCGTGGAGGCGTCCGAGCTGGTCGAGATCTTCCAGTGGCTCACCCCGGAGGAGTCCGCCCGGGTGATGGACGACCCCGGCACGGCCCACCGGGTCACGGACGAGGTCGCCGATGTGCTCGCCTATCTGCTCCAGTTCTGCGAGGTCCTCGGCATCGATCCGCTGACCGCGCTGGCCGCCAAGATCGACCGCAACGAACACCGGTTCCCGGCCCCGGGAGCCGGGGACGGGCAGGACGCGGGGGACGCGGGGGACGGACGGGACGCCACCGCGGCGGACCAACAAGCGGACTCCTGAACTCCGCTATCACTCTCCGCAGTCAAAGGGCGTGACGGATCCGAATTGTTGTCCACTAATTTCCGTCTTCCTCTAGCTTTTCGTCTCGATGACCCTCACTCTGGGTAGTGGATACGGGAGTTCAGGAGGCCGTGCCGGCGGGCGCGGCGGACGGACGGGGGCATCGGATGGATGCGGTACGGCTGATCCTCGCGAGCAGGCGGGCCCTGGCGGGCGGCGCCGACGCGGGGGAGATGATGGCGGAGGTGTGGCAGGCGCAGGCCCTGGCACAGGCGATCGGGAGCCGCCTCGCGGTCTCCGGACCGCCGGAACTGCGGGGCGAGGCGCTCGGGCTGACCGAGCTGGCGGGCCGGGGCTGCGGCGTCCTGGACCCGCCCGAACTCGACCCGGGCGACCTGCGCGCCGCCCAGCTCACCCAGCTGGACGACGCCCGCGAGACCCTGCTCTGCCTCGGCGGCCTGCTCGGCGAGGTCGGGATATCCCTGGTCGGCATGGCCAGCGCCGCCGCCGACGAGACGGCGTACTGGCAGTGCATGGAGGCCATCGACGCGGCCGACGAGTCCCGCGACCGCGTCCTGGAGATGCTGCGCAAACTGGCGGCACGGGCGGCGATGGTGCCGGAGGACGCCCAGGACAGCCCCTCCGGCGTGTGACCGGCCGCCGCCCGCTTGCTACGGCCGTATGTAGGGGCGCGTCATGATCTCCATGTTGTGCCCGTCCGGGTCGTCGAAGTAGGCGCCGCGACCACCGAAGAGACGGTTGATCCGGCCGGGCTCGGTGCGGCGCGGGTCGGCGTAGTAGGTGACCCCGACCGCATCCAGGCGGGCGAGCATGGTGTCGAACTCCCCGTCGGGCACGAGGAACGCGTAGTGCTGCGACTGGATCGGCTCGTCGCGCTTCTCGTAGTAGTCGAGCGTGACGCCGTTGCCCAGATCGACGGGCAGGAACGGCCCGAAGGGCGCGCCGACCTCCACTCCCAGGACGGCCGCGATGAATGCGGCCGACAGCCGGCGGTCCGAGGCGTAGACGGCGGTGTGGTTCAGCTGGACGGCGGCCGGTGACGCGGGCCGGTGAGCGTGCTGCTGGTCAAGAGGCATGAGGGGATGTGTCTCCGGGTGCTGGATCCGCGATGGAGCGCCCTGTGCGGGCGCCGGGACGTCAGGACACGGACAGAACGGCGGACCCCTCGCCCGCCTCGCGCTCACGCCGAGGCCGGGCGCCTCACTCGTGCATGGCCCATGGCCGACCCGGCAGTCACGCGGGCGATTCTAATGCGGCCGTGAACGCGCCGGCCAACCAGCAGGCCGGAACGGCTCAGGGTGAAATGCCGAACGAGCAACCCGCTGAGCCCGCTGAGCCGAACGAGCAGACCCAGCAGCCCGTCGAGCCGAACGAGCAGGCCGAGCAGCCCGTCGAGCCGAACGAGCAGGCCGAGCAGCGCCGAGCAGTTTGCCGAGCAGGACGCAGAGCAGGGCACAGCGCAGGCGGACCCCTCCGCGGAGGAACCCCGCCGAGTAGCCCGAGTGCGTCGTGGCCGACGAAACCCCCGCTGGACCAGCGGGGGTTTCGCGCGGCGGGTGCGGGGCCGTGCAGGATAGGCGTATGGACCTGCGAATCTTCACCGAGCCCCAGCAAGGGGCCACCTACGACACCCTGCTCGCCGTGGCGAAGGCCACCGAGGAACTCGGGTTCGACGCCTTCTTCCGCTCGGACCACTATCTGCGCATGGGCAACGCGGACGGCCTGCCCGGCCCCACGGACGCCTGGATCACCCTGGCCGGCCTGGCCCGCGAGACCAAGCGCATCCGCCTCGGCACGCTGATGACCGCCGGCACCTTCCGGCTGCCCGGCGTGCTCGCCATCCAGGTCGCCCAGGTCGACCAGATGTCCGGCGGCCGGATCGAGCTCGGCCTCGGCGCGGGCTGGTTCGAGGAGGAGCACAAGGCGTACGGCATCCCGTTCCCCAAGGAGAAGTTCGCCCGGCTGGAGGAGCAGCTCGCGATCGTCACCGGGCTGTGGGCGACCGAGGTCGGCAAGACGTTCGACTTCCACGGCACGTACTACGACCTCACCGGGTCACCGGCGCTGCCCAAGCCCGCGCAGCGCAAGATCCCCGTGCTGATCGGCGGCCACGGCGCGACCCGCACGCCGCGGCTCGCCGCGCAGTACGCCGACGAGTTCAACATCCCGTTCGCCTCCGTCGAGGACAGCGAGCGGCAGTTCGGCCGGGTGCGGGCCGCCGCCGCGGAGGCGGGCCGGGCCGCGGACGACCTGGTGTACTCCAACGCGCTCGTCGTCTGCGTCGGCAAGGACGACCAGGAGGTGGCCCGGCGTGCCGCCGCGATCGGCCGTGAGGTGGACGAACTGAAGGCCAACGGGCTCGCCGGCTCCCCGGCCGAGGTCGTCGACAAGATCGGCCGGTACGCCGAGATCGGTTCCAGCCGGATCTACCTCCAGGTACTGGACCTCGGCGACCTGGACCACCTGGAACTGATCTCCTCCCAGGTCCAGTCCCAGCTGTCGTAACCGGTCCCGCCCGACGGCCCACGGCCCGGCCCGCCGGCCTCCCGGCCGGCGGGCCGGGCACGTCCTTTTCCCGTCGGCCAACCGGGCACCCGCTCCGCGCGGACCGGCCCCACATGCGTCCTAGAGTCGGCGTGTGACTGACGACGACTCCGCCTTCGACGTGCTGGCCGTGCTGAGCGACCCCGTGCGCCGCCGCCTCTACCGATACGTGGCCGCCGCCCCCGGGGAGGTGGGCCGTGACGCGGCCGCGGAAGCGGCCGGGATCTCCCGGTCGCTGGCCGCCTTCCATCTGGACAAGCTGGTCGAGGCCGGGTTGCTCACCGTCTCCTTCCGGCGGTTGTCCGGGCGCACCGGCCCCGGGGCGGGGCGGCCGTCGAAGCTGTACCGGCGCGCCGAGGGGGAACACGCCGTCTCCGTGCCGCCGCGGTCGTACGAAGCCGCCGGCCGGCTGCTCGCCGAGGTGCTGGAGAACGCCGGACTGGACCGGGAGTTGCAGGCCGCGGCGAGGGCGGCGGGCGCGGCGCATCCGGACGCGCGTGCCGACGACGTGGAGGCGGCGCTACGGGCCCGCGGTTACGAGCCCTTCTGGGACGGGGAGACGCTGCGGCTGCGCAACTGTCCCTTCCACGCCCTGGCCTCGGAGTTCCCCGCCCTGATCTGCGGGATGAACCTGGCGCTCATCGAGGGCCTGGCGCCCGAGCCGTGGTCGCCGGCGATGGATCCGTGCCCCGGCGGCTGCTGTGTGGTCCTTTCTAAAAACAAAAAGCATTGACGATAGAAGTCGGGCCCGGCCATGCTGTGCCCATGACTGAGTCTCACCTCGCGCAGGTCAACATCGGCCGCATCGTCGCCCCGCTGGACAGCCCCGAACTGGCCGACTTCGTCGCCCTGCAACCGGAGATCAACGCGCTGGCCGACAAGAGCCCTGGATTCGTCTGGCGCGTGGTGGACGAGGGCGGCGCGGACGCGACCGGCATCCGTCCCGAGGGGAACGACGAGCTGCTGCTGTTCAACTGCTCGGTCTGGGAATCGGTCGAAGCGCTGCGGAACTTCACGTACCACAGCGACCACCTGCGCGTGCTGAGCCGCCGCCGGGAGTGGTTCCGTCGCATGACCGAGGCGCACCAGGCCCTGTGGTGGATCCCCGCCGGCCACCGCCCGACCGTCGCCGAGGCGATGGAGCGGATCGCGATGGTGCGCGAGAACGGCCCCGGACCGAAGGCGTTCACCTTCCGCGACCCGTACCCGGCCCCGAGCGGGCTGGCGCGGCTCTAGGGTCATCCGGCGGAGCAAGGCCGGAGCCATGAACGGATCACGGCGACGGTGACGGACGATCTGGTGCAGTGCAGTGCAGTGCAGTGCAGTGCAGTGCAGAGCAGAGCAGTGAGGAGGCTGAGTGCCATGCCCTCGACACTTCATCAGGAGTACGACGTCCGTGTGCTCGCGGTACGGCCCTGGGGGCTGGACGTGGTGCTCCCGGACGGCACCGCGGGCCTGATCGACCACACGAAGGACCCGCGCTGGCCGGACGGTGACCAGCGGGCGGCTGTCGGAACGGTGGTCCGCGCCGTCGTTCTGGACGACGAGAGGGAACCCGTCCGGATGAGCGCCCTCGACGAAGACCGAGCCGTCGCCCGTGCCCTGCGGGGGCCGCGAGTCGTTGGCCGAAGCCGGCCGTGAACAGACAAGCTCCGGTGACGGTTCGGCCGGGACGGCCCGACGGGTCACCCTCTCCGTCGCGCCGGGTTCCTCGAGGCCGGGCACCCGGTCGTCCGCGCCGTCGGCGAGGGGGCGGGAGCGGTCACCGCGGGCAGCCAGGGGCCGGCGAGGCCGGGCCGGCCGCCGCGGGAGAGACGGGCGCGGGGCGCGGGCAGGCGTCGGCGGCGGGATCGGCGGCGGCCCGCAGGGCGGTGGCGCCGGTGCCGACGCCGAACCGGCGCGAGCTCCTCGGCGTGGGGTTCCTCGCGCGGCCGGCGGGCCCGTCGGTGAGCCGTCCGCCGGCGCCGGGCGGCCGTCAGGTGATCCGGGCGCGGTTGGCGCGCTCGTCGTTCTCCGGGGTGCGCTCCCGGTCCTTCCGCTTCGGGCCCGGGAGGGCCGTCTCCTGGTGGTGGTAGATGCCGATGGGCTTCGGCGCCAGCTTCACCTTGTTCTCGGTCACCTTCGCGCGGGTGCGCACCACGGCGTAGAGACCTGAGTCCGTGGCGGCGCCCGTCCTGTACTGCTCGTAGTCCTCGGGGGAGAGGTACTTGGCCTTGAAGACCTGGAGCACGGCATCCGCGCCGAGCCCGCCCTTCACCACGACCTCCTGGGACGCCTTGGCGAAGTTCTCCGCGCTGCCGCCGTTTCCGCCGAAGACGGCCGCGAGCTGCTCGGGGTCGGTGGTGTCGTAGACCCGGCCCTCCTCGACCCTGGCCCCCTCGGGCAGCCGCACCTTGGCGATGCGCGACTCGTTCTCCGCGGCCCAGGCCGCGGCCGTCTTGAGGCTGCGGGTGAAGGAGACCCAGGACGACTTGACCTTCGCCCTGCTGCCGGCGCGGATGTGATCGGCGGCGGGCTTGTCGGCGTCGTGGCCGACCGGCGGGCGCAGGCCGTTGCGCAGGGGCAGTTCCTCGGGGCGGAGCGTGCGGTAGAAGACGTTGGGGTCCTCGCTCTCCGACTCGCCCTCGGATTCGGGGTGGACGTCCCGGTAGCGGGGCATGACGGCGCGCAGCGCCTGCTCGGAGAGGCTGTCCCGCTCGTCGGGGTGCGCGGTGCGCAGGCGTTCCAGTTCCCTGGTCTTCTTGTACCGCAGCAGCTGGGCCGCGAGCGCGACGCGCTGCCCGGGGGTGAGGGCGTCGGTCTCCACGGGCTGCTTCGTGCGCGGGTCGGTCACCGCGGTCCGCTGCACCACGGGAGCGAGGGCCCGGACGACCGCGGCGTTGCCCACGGTGCGCTGGAGGTGGAGCAGGCCGTCGGGGCCCGGCGGGCGGGTGCCCGGTCGCGGTCCGCGCGCGGGTGTCCGCCGCCCGGCCTCCTGCGCGCTCGCTCGCGCTCGATCTCCCTGGGCGTACATGTACCGCTCCTTTGCCGGGTCAGCTCCCGCGCAGCGTATCCGCCTCGACCGCCACCCGGACACTCGGTTCCCTCACGCGGGTTGCGCGCGCGGGACGTCGCGGTGCCGTCGCCGTCATGTCACGAACGTGTCCTGAGCGCGCCTACGAGGCAACGGGGGCGACCCCGCCGGCCATCCAAGAGGACAGAAAGCCACCCGGGCGGACAGTCGCCCGGACCGCTCGCCCGCGAAGGACGGACACCAGCATGCGCACTCGGAAGATCTCGGCACTGACCATGACCGCCCTGGCCCTCGGCCTGGCACTGACGGCATGCGGCAATGACGGAGACGCCGACACGTCCCCCTCCGCCACCGCGTCCCCCTCCGCCGCCGCGAGCGACTCGTCGGCCACGGCCACGAGCTCTCCGTCGTCGGACGGAGCGGACGGCAAGTCGTCGGGCGCGCCCACCCGGTCCGCCACCGAGGAGAGCAAGTCGTCGGGCACCTCCGGTGGGCCGGCGAAGGGTTCGCCGTCGAGCACTCCCGCTCAGACCGGCCTGAAGTGCACGGACAAGATCAACTACGCGGGCGACGTACGGTCCAACGCCGAGATCAACTCCATCGGTGAGCAGACGGGCACATGTCCGCCGGTGCAGAAGCCGGCGTCGGACGACAAGAAGTGCACGGACAAGATCAACTACGCGGACGACGTGCGCTCCAACGCCGAGATCAACTCCATCGGCGAGCAGACGGGCACGTGCCCGCCGGTCAAGCGGAAGTGAGCCAGGCGCTCCAGGGGCCGGCACCCACGGGTGCCGGCCCCTTCCGGCTGCCGCCGGCTGTCGCCGAGAGGCGGCCGGTTCCCCACCGGGCCGCCTCCGTCTCCCCGGCGGACCGCGCCCCGGTAACCGTCAGCGCGTGAAGCCGTCAGCGTGTGGAAGCCGTCAGCGCGTGAAACCGTAGTCCAGGATCTTCGCCGCGTCCTTGAACCGCTGGTCCGCCGAACTCGCCGCGAGGACCGTGCCCACGACCGTCCTGGAGCCGCGGGTGGCCGCGAACACCAGGCAGAACTTCGCCTCCGGCCCGGAGCCGGTCTTCACGCCGAACGCGCCCCGGTAGGAGCCGAGCAGCGTGTTGGAGTTCTTCCACGGCGCCATGGCGTGCGTTCCGCCGCCGGGCCGGTACGACTTCATGTCGTCGTAGAGCTTGGTGCCGACGACCTTCTTGAAGGTCTTGTTCTTCAGCGCGGTCGCCGCCAGCTTGGCCAGATCGCGCGGCGAGGAGTAGTTCTTGCCGTTGGACACCCCGTCGAAGGAGTCGAAGTGGGTGTTCTTCAGGCCGAGTTCGCGCGCCTTGCTGTTCATCTTGCCGATGAACGACTTGGTCCGCTGCGCCGTCGTGGACCCCGTGCCGTACGTGTCCGCCAGCGCGTAGGCCGCGTCGCAGCCGGACGGCAGCAGCAGGCCGTACAGCAGGTCGCCCACCGGCATCGAGTCACCGAGGAGGAGATTCGCGCTGGAGTAGCGCTGGGTGTGCGACACCGGGTCGATGACGTAGTCGGTGTACTCCTTCTTGATCTTCACCTTCTTCCCGAGGTTCACGTTCCGCTGGGACAGCACCACGAGCGCCGTCATGATCTTCGTGGTGGAGCCGGTCCGCAGCCGGGCGTCCGGTGCCTTGCCGAACAACTGCTTGCCGTCAGCCGCGTTCATGGCGTACGCGCCCTGGGCCGACACCTGCGGGACCGCCGCGGCGGTGCGGGCCGCGGCGGCCGTCACCGGCGCCGCCTGGGCGGGCGCGGTCGCGAGGGCTCCCGCGGCGAGCACGGCACCGGCCGCCACCGCGACGGCGGCGCTCCTGCGGGCCCGGGCCGGCTGTCCGCGTCCGTGGTCCCGGACGGTCTGGTCGATGGTCATGGGTTCCCCCTCTTTGCGTGTTTCCGTACGTCAATGGTCAGTTGACGGGGGCTCACTCCATCAGGTCCGCGGCCGGCGGGCCGTAACCGACGTCACATGCCGCACCTGCCGCTCCTGTGAACACCGCGTGCCGGAACTGTGGGCTCCGTCACAGCGCACGGGGTCCCCCGCTGGTCGGATGTCCCGGTGCGCACACTCCTCCCTCTCGTCCTCACCGGCCTGCTCGCCGTGACCGCCTGCCAGTCCGGCGGTGACACCGGCGCCGGCGACGACGCCCGCGACCTCAACACCATGGAGTCGCTCCCGCTCCACGCCTACCTGCCGGACCCGGAGTCCGGCGGCACGAAGGCCGTCGGCACGGCCCAGTGGATCCTGGCCGGGCAGTGCATGCTCCGGCTCGGCTTCACCGGTTTCCAGGCGTTCGACGTCAGGAGCGTCGAGTCCACCTACCCGGTGCGGCGCGGCACCCTCACGGTCGACGGCAGGGTCGCCGCCGACACCCCGTACGGGGCGGACGACCCCGGCCTGGCGGCCCGGTTCGGCTATCACGAGCGGCCGGGGCAGCAGTCCGCCGAGCAGCCCGTGGAGTGGGCCGCCGACCAGTACACGGCCCTCACCGGCACGTTCCGCACCGGCGACAGCCGCCGCCCGTACGGCCGTCCCGTCCCCGAGGGCGGCTGCCTGGGCGAGGCGCGCCGGAAGCTCTACGGCGCCGACCCCCGGCCTGCCGAGATCGGCGGGGTGCGGCTCACCGGCCCGTACACGGTCGCCGTGAAGCTGTGGGCCGACGCGCGCGAGCAGGCCAGGAAGGACCCCGCCTGGAAGAACGCCGACCGCGCCTGGGCGGACTGCATGAAGGAGCGGGGACTGCGCTATCCCGCCCCGGACCAGGCGTCGGCCGACCCCGCCTGGTTCCGCGCGGACAAGCCGTCGGCCAGGGAGCGGAAGACCGCCGCCGCCGACGCCCGCTGCAAGCTCGACACCGGCTACATCAAGGCCGTGCACGCCGTCGAGACCCGCGCGCAGAGGGCCGCCATCGACAAGAACGCGAAGGCGCTGGAGGACCGGCAGACCGTCCAGGAACGGGCCGTCGCGGCCGCCCGCAAGGTCATCGCCGAAGCCTCCTGATCCGGGCCGGCGACCGCCGCGGGCGAGCCGAAAACCGGTGGTGGGCACGGGCCCCGGCCGGGACACTCGACCACATGTTCCTGACGATCTCCACCACCGGCACAGCCGCGCGCCCGGCCACCGACCTGGGGTACCTGCTGCACAAGCACCCCGGCAAGGCGCAGGCGTTCTCCACCTCGTACGGCACGGCCCACGTGTTCTATCCCGAGGCGGACGCCGAACGCTGCACGGCCGCGCTGCTGCTGGAGATCGATCCGGTCGCGCTGGTCAGGCGCGGCCGGGACAAGGGCCGCGGCGGCGCACCCGACGCGGCCCTCGCCCAGTACGTCAACGACCGCCCGTACGCGGCCTCCTCCCTGCTCGCCGTCGCCCTGAGCACCGTCTTCTCCAGCGCCCTGCGCGGGGTGTGCCAGGCACGTCCGGAGCGGGCCGCCGCCCCGCTGCCGCTGCGCGTCGAGGTGCCCGCGCTGCCCGCCCGCGGCGGCCCCGACCTCGTACGACGGCTGTTCGCGCCGCTCGGCTGGCGGGTCACCGCCGACCCGGTCCCGCTGGACACCGCGTTCCCGGAGTGGGGCGACTCGCGCTACGTCCGCCTGCTCCTGGAGTCCGAACGGCTCACCCTCGCCGAGGCGTTGCGCCACCTGTACGTCCTGCTGCCGGTGCTCGACGACGCCAAGCACTACTGGGTCTCCGCCGACGAGGTCGACAAGCTGCTGCGGGTGGGCGAGGGCTGGCTGGCCGGGCACCCGGAACAGCACCTGATCACCAGCCGGTACCTCTCGCGCCGCTGGTCGCTGACCCGGCAGGCGAGGGAGCGGCTGGAACTGGTGCGGCTCGCGGAGGCCGACGACAGCGAGGTCGGGGACATCGACAACGCGGTGGCGGACGAGACCGAGACGGAGGAGAAGCCGACCCCGCTCGCCGTGCTCCGGCGGGAGGCGATCCTCGCCGCACTGGACGCCTCCGGCGCCGGCCGGGTCCTCGATCTCGGCTGCGGTGAGGGCCAGTTGGTGCAGGCGCTGCTCAAGGACGCCCGGTTCACCGAGATCGTCGGCGTCGACGTCTCGCAGCGCGCCCTGACCATCGCCGCCCGCCGGCTGAAGCTGGACCGCATGAGCGAACGGCAGGCCGCGCGCGTCACGCTGGTCCAGGGCTCCCTCGCCTACACCGACCGCCGGCTCAAGGGCTACGACGCCGCCGTGCTCAGCGAGGTCGTCGAACACGTCGACCCGCCCCGGCTGCCCGCCCTGGAGTACGCCGTGTTCGGCCACGCGCGCCCCCGCACGGTCGTCGTGACCACCCCGAACGCCGAGTACAACGTCCGCTGGGAGAGCCTGCCCGCCGGGCATGTCCGGCACCGCGACCACCGCTTCGAGTGGACCCGCGAGGAGTTCCGCACCTGGGCCGCGGCCGTGGCCGGACGGTACGGGTACGACGTCGGGTTCACCCCCGTCGGCCCCGACGACCCGGAGGTCGGCCCGCCCACCCAGATGGCCACGTTCACGACCGGGACCGAGAAGGAGGCGACAGCGGCATGACCGAGGCACAGCACCAGGGACGGGTCCTCCCCGTCACCGACCTCTCGCTCGTGGTGCTCGTCGGCGCCTCCGGCTCCGGCAAGTCCACGTTCGCCCGGCGGCACTTCAAGCCCACCGAGGTGATCTCCTCCGACTTCTGCCGCGGCCTGGTCTCCGACGACGAGAACGACCAGGGCGCGACCCGGGACGCCTTCGACGTGCTGCACTACATCGCCGGCAAGCGGCTGGCCGCCGGCCGCCGCACCGTCGTGGACGCCACCAGCGTGCAGCAGGACAGCCGGCGCCAGCTGATCGAGCTGGCGAAGACGCACGACGTCCTGCCCATCGCCATCGTGCTGGACCTGCCGGAGGAGGTGTGCGCCGAGCGGAACGCGGCCCGCGCCGACCGGGCCGACATGCCCCGCCGGGTCATCCAGCGGCACGTCCGCGAACTGCGCCGCTCCCTCAGGCACCTGGAGCGCGAGGGCTTCCGCAAGGTGCACGTGCTGCGCGGCGTCGAGGAGGTGGAGCACGCCACCGTCGTCACCGAGAAGCGCTACAACGACCTCACCCACCTCACCGGCCCGTTCGACATCATCGGCGACATCCACGGCTGCTCCGCCGAACTGGAGGCCCTGCTCGCCAAGCTGGGATACGCCGACGGCGCGCACCCCGAGGGCCGTACCGCCGTGTTCGTCGGCGACCTGGTCGACCGCGGCCCGGACAGCCCCGGTGTGCTGCGCCGCGTGATGGCGATGGTGAACTCGGGCAACGCCCTGTGCGTCCCCGGCAACCACGAGAACAAGTACGGCCGTCACCTCAAGGGCCGCAAGGTCCAGCCCACCCACGGACTCGCCGAGACCATCGCGCAGATGGAGGGCGAGAGCGAGGAGTTCAAGGCCGAGGTCCGGCGGTTCCTGGACGGACTGGTCAGCCACTACGTCCTGGACGGCGGCCGGCTGGTGGTCTGCCACGCCGGTCTGCCCGAGAAGTACCACGGCCGCACCTCCGGCCGGGTCCGCTCGCACGCCCTGTACGGCGACACCACCGGGGAGACCGACGAGTTCGGGCTGCCGGTGCGCTACCCGTGGGCGGAGGACTACCGCGGCCGGGCCGCCGTGGTCTACGGCCACACACCCGTGCCCGAGGCGACGTGGCTGAACAACACCATCTGCCTGGACACCGGCGCCGTCTTCGGCGGCAAGCTCACCGCGCTGCGCTGGCCGGAGCGCGAACTGGTCGACGTACCGGCCGAGCGGGTCTGGTACGAGCCGGCCCGTCCGCTGCGCACCGACGCGCCCGGCGGGCAGGACGGCCGGCCGCTCGACCTGGCGGACGTGCACGGCCGGCGGGCCGTCGAGACCCGGCACGCGGGACGGGTGGCCGTCCGCGAGGAGAACGCGGCGGCGGCCCTGGAGGTCATGAGCCGCTTCGCCGTCGATCCGCGCCTGCTGCCGTACCTCCCGCCGACCATGGCACCCACGGCGACCTCGCGGGTGGACGGCTACCTGGAGCACCCGCAGGAGGCGTTCGCGCAGTACGCCCGGGACGGGGTGGCGCGGGTGGTGTGCGAGGAGAAGCACATGGGCTCGCGGGCCGTGGCCCTGGTGTGCCGGGACGCGGAGACGGCACGGCGGCGGTTCGGCGCGGCCGGGCCCACCGGCTCCCTCTACACCCGTACCGGACGGCCGTTCTTCGACGACGAGCGGACGACCGAGGAGATCCTCGGCCGGCTGCGCGCGGCGGTCACCGACGCCGGACTGTGGGACGAACTCGGCACGGACTGGCTGCTGCTGGACGCCGAGCTGATGCCGTGGTCGCTGAAGGCCGGCGGGCTGCTGCGCGGCCAGTACGCGGCCGTGGGCGCCGCCGCGGGCGCGGTGTTCCCGGGCGCGCTCGCCGCCCTGGAGGCCGCGGCCGGACGCGGGGCCGACGTGGGCGCGCTGCTCGACCGGCAGCGGGAACGCGCCGCCGACGCCGCCGCGTTCACCGCCGCCTACCGCCGCTACTGCTGGCCCACCGAGGGCCTGGACGGGATCCGGCTGGCCCCCTTCCAGCTGCTCGCCGTCCAGGGCCGCAGCCTCGCCGCCCTCCCGCACGACGAGCAGCTCGCCCTGATCGACCGGCTGGTGGAGTACGACGGCAGCGGACTGTTGCACACCACCCGGCGGCTGTACGTCGACACCGGCGACCCGGAGTCGGTGCGCGCGGGCGTCGACTGGTGGCTGGAGATGACCGGCCGGGGCGGCGAGGGCATGGTCGTCAAGCCGCTCGGCGCGCTGGTGCGCGACGGGGAGGGACGGCTGGTGCAGCCCGGCGTCAAGTGCCGGGGCCGGGAGTACCTGCGGATCGTCTACGGCCCGGAGTACACCCGCCCCGACCACCTCGACCGGCTGCGGAAGCGGTTCCTGAACCACAAGCGGTCGCTGGCCCTGCGCGAGTACGCCCTCGGCCTGGAGGCGCTGGACCGGCTGGCCGGCGGCGAACCGCTGTGGCGGGTCCACGAGGCCGTGTTCGGGGTGCTGGCGCTGGAGTCCGAGCCGGTGGACCCGCGGCTGTAGGCCGGCCCCGCCCTTGTGCCGCACGCCTACCTGTCCCTAGGGTGAACGGCCGTGCGGCACAAGGGTGTTCGCGCGCAGCGAGGGGAGTGACGGACATGGAGATCAAGAAGGTCGTCGTCCGCGAGGACCAGGGCGGCACCACCCGCCGGCCGGCGATCCTGGAGAAGCGGCCGACCCGCTGAGCATGCGCGTCCACCTGGTCACGATGCCGTGGCATCCGCTCGACCTGCCCTCGCTGCAACTGGGCCTGCTGAACCGGATCGTGCGGCGGGCCCGCCCCGGCGACGAGGTCACCGAGTTCCACGGCTCCCTGCGCTGGGCGGAGTACCTGCTGGAGCACTCCGGCGGCCGGCTGCGGCCGGGTGACTGCGTCGAGGTCGGCGGCGACTCCATCTTCCACGGCCTGGGCGACTGGGTCTTCTCCGGCGCCCTGTACGACGACCCCGGCTGGGGCACGGCCCGGCTGCGGGAGTACGCGGCCGGCCGGGGCGTCTTCATCGACACGGCCCTGGCCATGCGGCCGTACGCGGCCGGCTTCATCGAGGCCTGCGCCGCCGAGGTGCTGGCCGCCGAGCCGGACGTGGTCGGCTTCACCACCACCTTCATGCAGAACGTGCCCTCCCTCGCCCTGGCCCGCGCGCTCAAGCGCCGCCGCCCCGGCCTGGTGACCGTGTTCGGCGGCGGCAACTGCGACGGGCCCATGGGCCACGCGCTGCACCGCAACCACCCCTTCGTCGACCACGTCGTACGCGGCGAGGCCGAACACGCCTTCCCGGCCCTCCTGGACCACCTGGCCGCGGGCACCGACCCCGTGGACGTGCCCGGCCTGTGCTGGTGGGACACCTCGGTGCCAGGGACCGGAGCGGTGTCACGGGCCAACACGGAAACCCGGCGGACCGTGGCCCCAGCCGACATACCCACGCCCGACTACGACCAGTGGCAGGCCGCCCTGGACGCCTCCCCGGTCCGGGAGCACGTCCACCCGAAACTGGTCGTGGAGGGCGCCCGGGGCTGCTGGTGGGGCGAGAAGCACCACTGCACCTTCTGCGGGCTGAACGGCACCGCCATGGCCTTCCGCGCCAAGCCGGGGGAGCGGCTGTGGACCGAGATCGACCACCTGGTGCGCCGCCACCGGATCCTCGACGTGGTCACCGTCGACAACATCATCGACATGGCCTACTTCCGCGACTTCCTGCCCCGCGTGACGGCGAGCGGCTGGGACCTGCGACTGCACTACGAGGTCAAGTCCAACCTCACCGCCGACCAGCTGAGACTCCTCGGCGACGCGGGGACGGTGCACATCCAGCCGGGCATCGAGAGCCTGGGCAGCCGCGTCCTGGACCTCATGGCCAAGGGCGTCACCGGCGCCCGCAACGTCCGCACCCTGCGCGAGTGCGAGAACCACGCCCTGACCTGCTCCTGGAACCTGCTCTACGGCTTCCCCGGGGAGAGCGCCGGCGACTACGCCCCCGTCATCGACCAACTCCCCGCGCTGATGCACCTCCAGCCGCCCAGCGGCGCCCACCGCATCCAGCTGGAGCGGTTCAGCCCGCACTTCACCGACCCCGCCCTCGGCTTCGGCAAACGCCGCCCGGCCGCGATGTACCAGCACGTGTACGACCTGCCGGAGGACGAACTCGCCGACCTGGTCTATCTGTTCGACACCGAACCCGCGGGCATCGGCGGCGAGGCCGAGCGGCGGCTGACGGAGGCGGTGGCCGCCTGGCGGGCCGGGCACGCGCACTCCCGGCTGCTGTTCGAGGAGGACGGCGACCGGCTGCTGGTGCACGACCGCCGGCACGGCCGCCCGCCCGCCACCCACCGCTTCACCGGCTGGCGCGCCGCGGCCCTGCGCCGGCTGGAGGACGGCCGGACCGTACCCGCCCTGCACCGGCTGCTCACCGCCGACGGCCACGCGGTACCGCCACCGGAGCTGGAGTCCTTCGTCCAGCGGGCCATGTCACTCGGCCTGCTGTTCCGCGACGGTGCCACCTACGTCGCCCTGCCGGCCTGGGGCGCACCGGTCCGCCTGCCCGAGGAGGGCCCGGCGGGCCCGGTGCCGTCCGGGAGCGGCCCGGTGGGCCCGGCGAGCGCGGTCACGGACGGGAGCGGCCCGGTGGGAGCAGGGGATCCGGCCGGTGCGGTCCCGTCCCGGAGCGGCCCGGTGAGCCACCCGAGCGCGGCCCGGGGCGGTGCCCGCCCGACGGGCGGCACGGGGGGCGGGGCAGAGGACCCGGTGCACCCCGGGGAACCGGTCGGCACGGCCGCGGACGGAGGCACCCCGACGAGCGGGCTCCCCGGCCCCGGGCCCTCCCGGTCCGCCGGGCGCCCGGACCCCGGGCCCTCCCCGTCCGTCGAACGCCGGGCTGAGCGGCCGGGCGGGCCGCCGGCCGCGGTCCCGCACCGCCCGGCCGGTCGCGGAACCGTGCCGGAGCGTCCGGCCGGCCCCCGTACCGTCCCCGACGCGCCCCTCGACCTGAGCGGTGCGGGCCGGGAGACGGCGGAGGCGGTGCGGTTCCTGCGGGAGTGCCAGGGTCTCGGCCTGTCCGTGCGCTGGCGGGCGACCGGCATCCCGGACTACGACCCGGCGCTGCTCCACCATCTGCCGCCGCCCGCCGAGCTGCCCGGGCGCCCGCGGGACCTGGCGGCCTGGCGGGCGCGGTACCGCTACGGTGCCCTGCACCACCGGCGCGGCCCAGGCTTCGTCACCGTCCTGGACCGGCGGACGCCGGGCACCGCCGTACGCCTGACCCTGGACCACCCCGGCCTGTACGGCACGTTCCTGCGCCTGCTGGAGCCCACCCCCGTCGCCGCCCTGGACCCCGTCGGGCACGAGGCGCTCGCCCTGCTCGCCGCCGAGCGGCTGGTCCTGGTGGCCGGCGGCTGGGCGGTGGCCCTGGCGCCCCGGGTGGAGCGGTGGCCGGTGCCGTGCACCGCGATCTGACACCGCTCCGCGACGGAACCACCGGGCAGGGGATGAAGGGCGGCCCCGGCGGTCAGGATGGAACCATGGGATTCCATGTCGACTCCGAGGCCGGGCGGCTGCGCCGCGTCATCCTGCACCGGCCCGACCTAGAGCTCAAGAGGCTCACCCCCAGCAACAAGGACGCCCTGCTCTTCGACGACGTGCTCTGGGTGCGCCGGGCCCGCGCCGAGCACGACGGGTTCGCCGACGTCCTGCGCGACCGCGGGGTGGAGGTCCATCTCTTCGGGGACCTGCTCGCCGAGACCCTCGCACTCCCCGAGGCCCGCGCCCTCGTCCTGGACCGGGTCTTCGACGAGAAGGAGTACGGCCCCCTGGCCACCGGTCACCTGCGCGCCGCCTTCGACCGGATGCCCCCGGCCGAGCTGGCCGAGGCCCTGGTCGGCGGGATGACCAAGCGGGAGTACCTGGCCGGGCACGAGGAGCCGACCTCCGTGCGCTTCCACGTCATGGAACTGGACGACTTCCTGCTGCGTCCGCTGCCCAACCACCTGTTCACCCGCGACACCTCGGCGTGGATCTACGACGGCGTCTCCATCAACGCCATGCGCTGGCCCGCCCGGCAGCGCGAGACCGTGCACTTCGAGGCGATCTACCGCCACCACCCGCTGTTCCGCGACGAGACCTTCCACGTCTGGTCCCGGGGCCAGGCCGACTACCCCTCCACCATCGAGGGCGGCGACGTCCTGGTGATCGGCAACGGCGCCGTGCTGATCGGGATGAGCGAGCGCACCACCCCGCAGGCCGTGGAGATGCTGGCGCACGAGCTGTTCGCGGCCGGTTCCGCGCGGACCATCGTCGCGCTCGACATGCCCAAGCGGCGCGCCTTCATGCACCTGGACACGGTGATGACCATGGTCGACGGCGACACCTTCACCCAGTACGCCGGCCTCGGGATGCTCCGCTCCTACACCATCGAGCCGGGCGTCGGCGAGCGGGAGCTGAAGGTCACCGACCATCCGCCGGAGCACATGCACCGGGCGATCGCCGCCGCCCTCGGCCTCGGCGAGATCCGGGTGCTGACCGCCACCCAGGACGTGCACGCCGCCGAACGCGAGCAGTGGGACGACGGCTGCAACGTCCTCGCCGTCGAACCCGGCGTGGTCGTCGCCTACGAGCGGAACTCCACCACCAACACCCATCTGCGCAAACAGGGCATCGAAGTGATAGAGATCCCGGGCAGCGAGCTGGGCCGGGGCCGGGGCGGTCCCCGGTGCATGAGCTGTCCCGTCCAGCGAGACGCTGTATAGAAATGTGAAGGTTCGTATAGACTTCCATAGTCCCTTGCCGTCATACCCCTGGAGCGCCCTCATGGCGACAGTCCCGACCGCCCTCGCCGGCCGCCACTTCCTCAAGGAGCTGGACTTCACCGAGGCGGAGTTCCGCGGCCTGGTCGAGCTGGCCGCCGAGCTGAAGGCGGCCAAGAAGGCCGGGACCGAGACCCCGTACCTGCGCGGCCGGAACATCGCGCTGATCTTCGAGAAGACCTCGACGCGCACCCGCTGCGCGTTCGAGGTCGCCGCCGCCGACCAGGGCGCCCACACCACGTACCTGGAGCCCGCCGGATCGCAGATCGGGCACAAAGAGTCGGTCCGGGACACCGCCCGTGTACTGGGCCGGATGTACGACGCCATCGAGTACCGGGGCGACAGCCAGGCCAAGGTCGAGGAGCTGGCCGCGTACGCAGGCGTGCCCGTCTACAACGGCCTCACCGACGACTGGCACCCCACCCAGATGCTCGCCGACGTGCTCACCATGACCGAGCACTGCGCCAAGCCGCTCACCCGGACCGCCTTCGCCTACCTCGGCGACGCCCGCTTCAACATGGGCAACTCCTACCTGATCACCGGCGCCCTGCTCGGCATGGACGTACGGATCGTCGCCCCGAAGTCCTACTGGCCCGCCCCGGAGATCCTCGACCGCGCCCGTGCCCTCGCCGGCTCCAGCGGCGCCCGCGTCACCCTCACCGAGGACGTCACCGAAGGCGTGCGGGGCGCCGACTTCGTCGCCACCGACGTCTGGGTGTCCATGGGCGAGCCCAAGGAGGTGTGGGCCGAGCGGATCACGGCCCTCGCCCCCTACGCGGTGACCATGGACGTGCTGCGCGCCACCGGCAACCCCGGCGTACGGTTCCTGCACTGCCTGCCGGCCTTCCACGACCTCGGCACCACGGTCGGGCAGCAGATCCACGACACGTACGGCCTCACCTCGCTGGAGGTGACAGACGAGGTCTTCGAGTCCGCCCACTCGGTGGTCTTCGACGAGGCGGAGAACCGGCTGCACACCATCAAGGCGGTGCTGGTGGCCACACTCGCCCGGGAAACCCTTGCCTGACCCGCCTCACCAGGCCTTATCCTGACCGGCGGCCCGGAATCACCCCTTCCGCGGCCGTCGCCGCGGCCCCACCACGGCCGCCCGCACCACCAGAATCGAGCACCACCCGCATGCCCGCTCCCCGTCTCAAGTCCCCGCGCCTGCTCGTCGCCGAATCCGGCGCCGACCGCGAGGGGCACGGTCTGAAGCGCACCATGGGCCTCTTCCAGCTCATCTGCTTCGGCGTCGGCGCCATCGTCGGCACCGGCATCTTCGTCGGACTGTCCGACTCGGTCGCCCAGGCCGGCCCGGCCGTCGTCGTCTCCTTCGTCCTCGCGGCCCTCACCTGCGTCTTCACCGCCTTCTCGTTCGCGGAGCTGGGCGGCGCCATCCCGGTCTCGGGCTCCTCGTACTCCTTCGCGTACGCCGGCCTCGGCGAGTCCACCGCCTTCCTCGTCGGCTGGTGCCTGCTGCTGGAGTACGGCGTCTCCATCTCGGCCGTCGCGGTCGGCTGGAGCCAGTACGTCAACGAGCTGCTGCACAGCCTCACCGGCCTCCAGCTCCCGGCCGCCCTGTCCGCGGGCCCCGGGGACGGCGGCGTGATCAACCTGCCGGCCGTGATCGTCATCGCCATGGCCTCGGCGCTGCTGGTGCGGGGGGTGCGGGAGAGCGCGCGGGCGACCGCCGCCATGGCCGCGGTGAAGCTCGCGATCCTGCTCGCCTTCTGCGCCATCGGCTACAGCGCCTTCAAGGACGGCAACCTCACCCCGTTCTCCCCGGCCGGCCTCGGCGGCATCGGCGCGGGCACCACCGCCGCGTTCTTCTCGTACATCGGCTTCGACGCGATCACCACGGCCGGCGAGGAGGCGAAGAACCCCCGCCGGCACATCCCCGTCGCGATCATGGTCTGCATGGGCATCGTGACCCTGCTGTACTGCGCGGTCGCGCTCGCCGCCATCGGCGCCATCGGCGGCGACCAGGTCGCCGGCCGCCCCGCCGCCCTCTCCTACGTCGTCAACGAGGTCACCGGCTCCACCGTCGGCGGCGGTGTCATCGCCTTCGGCGCGGTCGTCGCCATCGCCTCCGTGGTCCTCGCCGTGATGTACGGCCAGACCCGCATCCTGATGTCGATGTCCCGGGACGGCCTGATCCCGCGCGTCTTCGAGAAGGTCAGCCCCAAGACCTCCACCCCGGTCGCCGGCACACTGATCGTCGCCCTGGTCTTCGCGCTCCCGGCGGCCTTCGCCTCGCTGGACGCCGTGATGAACCTGTGCACCATCGGCACCCTCGCCATCATGGCCGCCGTCAACATCACGGTGATGGCCCTGCGCCGCCGCGAACCGGGCCTCGACCGCAGCTTCCGGGTGCCGCTGTACCCGGTGGCCCCGCTGCTCGGCGTCGCCTTCTGCCTCTACCTGATGTGGGAGACGGGCTGGCGGACCTGGATCCAGTTCGCCGTGTTCCTCGCGGTGGGCCTCGCGGTCTACGGTCTCTACGGCCGCCGGCACTCCACCCTGGCCGGCGCCACCCCGGCCACCGGGGTCACACCGGTTGCGGCCGAGCGGGAACCCGAGAGGGTCTGAACCCGCGCCGCCCGGAAGGACACGAAGGGTCCGCGGCACGGCACACCGGCCGCGGCCCCCCGTCGCACGCCCACCGGGGTGCGGCGGTTCAGCGGTGGTCCGTGCGGGCTCGGTGCTCTGGCCCGCTGGCCGGGGTCGTGGCGGTCGTGGTGGGCGGGAAGCGGTGGGCGGCTGAAGCCGTGCCTGGTGGGGGAGGCGTGGGGGGGTTCGCGGTGCGGTAGACCGGTCGCGGACCCTTTGTCGCACGGCCCCCGGGGTGCGGCGGTTCAGCGGCGGTCCGTGCGGGCTCGGTGCTCTGGCCCGCTGGCCGGGGTCGTGGCGGTCGTGGTGGGCGGGAAGCGGTGGGCGGCTGAAGCCGTGTCTGGTGGGGGAGGCGTGGGGGGGTTCGCGGTGCGGTAGACCGGTCGCGGACCCTTTGTCGCACGGCCCCCGGGGTGCGGCGGTTCAGCGGCGGTCCGTGCGGGCTCGGTGCTCTGGCCCGCTGGCCGGGGTCGTGGCGGTCGTGGTGGGCGGGAAGCGGTGGGCGGCTGAAGCCGTGTCTGGTGGAGGAGGCGTGGGGGGGGGTTCGCGGTGCGGTAGACCGGTCGCGGACCCTTTGTCGCACGGCCCCCGGGGTGCGGTGGCTCAGCGGTGGTCCGCGTCGGCGGACTCCGGCGCGACGGGCCGGTCCGCGCGGGCGCCGGACCCGGGGCCGTCCGCGACGACTGCGGTCAGCGCGAGACCGGCCACGTACACGACCGTGGGGACGATCACGAGCAGCCTCTCCCCCACGTGCCCTCCCGAGCAGGTCGCCTCCGGGCCGGCCGAGGTCACGCCGGGCGCGGCCGGGCGGGGAGCACGGGCAGCCGGAACCACACCGCCTTGCCCGACGGGGTGGGGCGGTGGCCGCAGGAGGAGCTGAGGGCGCGGATCAGCAGCAGCCCGCGCCCGCCCTCCTGCCACACGTCGGGCTCCTCGAGCACCGGCCGGGTCAGCTGACCGGGCGGCGCCGGGTCCGGATCGTGCACCTCGACCTGGCAGCCGGTCGGCCGCAGCTCCACCACCAGCTCTATCGGGCCGCGCCCGGCGGTGTGCTCCACCGCGTTGGCCACCAGCTCGGCGGTCAGCAGCTCGGCCGTGTCGCAGTCGGCCACGTGCTCGACCTCGGTGAGGGCCGTGCGCACCAGGGCGCGCGCCACGGGCACCGCGGCCGCGGTGTGCGGCAGCGCGATGCGCCAGGAGGCCGAATCGGCGGAGGGTTGGTGCACGGCGAGTCCTTCATGGAGCAGGCTGTCCTGCTGTCCGACTCCAGGCATGGTACGGGCCCGGCGGCGCACGGCCGTCGCCGGGCCGGTCGCCCGCCCCGATTCTGTCGCGCCCCCGTGACGACAGTCACAAACCGGTGATAACTTCGGGGGAGCGCACCGTACGGCACCGTCGCCAAGGAGGCCGCACGCCATGAGTCCCTTCACCGGCTCGGCCGCCCGCACGGCCGACTGGGAGCACCTGCGGGTACGGATCGCCGACCAGGTCGCCACCGTCACCCTCGCCCGCCCCGAGAAGCTCAACGCCCTCACCTTCGGCGCCTACGCCGACCTGCGCGACCTGCTCACCGAGCTGTCCCGGGAGCGCGCGGTACGGGCCCTGGTGCTGGCCGGCGAGGGCCGCGGCTTCTGCTCCGGCGGTGACGTGGACGAGATCATCGGCGCCACCCTCGCCATGGACACCGGCCAGCTGCTCGACTTCAACCGGATGACCGGACAGGTCGTGCGGGCGATCCGCGAGTGCCCCTTCCCGGTGATCGCCGCGGTGCACGGCGTGGCGGCCGGCGCCGGCGCGGTCCTCGCCCTCGCGGCGGACTTCCGGGTCGCCGACCCCTCCGCCCGGTTCGCGTTCCTCTTCACCCGGGTCGGCCTGTCCGGCGGCGACATGGGCGCGGCCTATCTGCTGCCCCGGGTCGTCGGCCTCGGCCACGCCACCCGCCTGCTCATGCTGGGCGATCCGGTCCGGGCCCCCGAGGCCGAGCGCATCGGCCTGATCAGCGAGACGGCCGAGGAGGGCCGGACGGACGAGGCGGCCGCCGCCCTGGCCCGCCGCCTGGCCGACGGCCCGGCCCTGGCCCACGCCCAGACCAAGGCACTCCTCACGGCCCAGCTGGACATGCCCCTGGCCGCAGCGATCGAACTGGACGCCGCCACCCAGTCCCTCCTGATGACCGGCGAGGACTACACCGAGTTCCACGAGGCCTTCACGGAGAAGCGCACGCCGAAGTGGCGGGGGAGGTGAGCCCGGATGCCGCAGGACCCGCGCCCGCCGGCGACGACGAACCGCCCCTTACGGATCGCGGTCATCGGCGGCGGCCCCGGCGGGCTGTACGCCGCGGCCCTCCTCAAACGCCTGGACCCCGCCCGTGACATCACCGTCTGGGAGCGCAACGCCCCCGGTGAGACCTTCGGCTTCGGCGTGGTCCTCTCCGACGAGACCCTGGGCGGCATGCGACACGCCGACCCCGTCGTCCACGAAGCCCTGCGGCGGGACTTCGTCCGCTGGGAGGACATCGACATAGTGCACCGGGGGGTCCGCCACCGCTCGGGCGGCCACGGCTTCGCCGCACTGGGCCGCCACCGGCTCCTGAGGATCCTGCACGAGCGCTGCCACTCCCTCGGCGTCCGGATCCACTTCCGCACCGAAGCCCCCCACCCGGCCACCCTCTCCGCCGAGTACGACCTCGTCATCGCCGCCGACGGTGTGCACAGCACCACCCGCGAAACCTACGCTCATGTGTTCCGCCCCCATGTGGCCGCACACCACTGCCGCTACATCTGGCTTGCCGCCGACTTCGCCTTCGACGCCTTCCGCTTCGAGATCGCCGAGACCGGACACGGCGTCATGCAACTGCACGGCTATCCCTATGCGGCCGACTCCTCCACCGTGATCATCGAGATGCGCGAGGAGGTCTGGCGGGCCGCGGGCCTCGACGAGCTCACCCCCCGCGCGTCCGTCGACCGCTGCGCCAAGGTCTTCACCGACGCCCTGCGCGGACGCCCGCCGCGCTTGGGGAACTCCGCTTGGACCACGTTCCGTACGGTCGTCAACGACCGCTGGTCGCACGGCAACGTCGTCCTCCTCGGCGACGCCGCGCACACCGCGCACTTCTCCATCGGCTCCGGCACCAAACTCGCCGTCGAGGACGCCCTCGCCCTCGCCGCCTGCCTGGAGGAGCGGCCGGACGTGCCCGGCGCGCTCGCGGCCTACGAGGAGGAGCGCAAACCCGTCGTCGCCTCCACCCAGCGCGCCGCCCGGGCCAGCCTGGAGTGGTTCGAGAACGTCCGGCTGTACCTGCGCCAGCCGCCCCGCCAGTTCGCCTTCAACCTGCTCACCCGCTCCCGCCGCGTCACCCACGGCAACCTCCGGCTGCGCGACGCCCGCTTCACCGAGTCCGTGGAACGCGCGTTCGGCTGCCCGCCCGGCACACCCCCGATGTTCACCCCGTTCCGGCTGCGCGGCCTGACCCTGCGCAACCGGGTCGTCGTGTCACCGATGGACATGTACTCGGCCGCCGACGGCGTCCCCGGCGACTTCCACCTCGTCCACCTCGGCGCCCGCGCCCTCGGCGGGGCCGGGCTGGTGATGACCGAGATGGCGTGCGTCAGCCCGGAGGGCCGCATCACCCCCGGCTGCGCCGGTCTCTACACCGGCCGGCAGGCCGAGGCGTGGCGCCGCGTCACCGACTTCGTCCACCGCCAGTCCCCGGGCACGGCGATCGGCGTCCAGCTCGGGCACTCCGGCCGCAAGGGGTCCACCAAGCCGATGTGGGAGGGCATGGACGAGCCGCTGCCCACCGGCAACTGGCCGCTCGTCGCCGCGTCCCCGCTGCCGTACAAGCCGGGCAGCCAGATACCGCGCGAGCTGTCCCGGGCCCAGCTCACCGACATCCGCGAGCAGTTCACGGCGGCCGCCTGGCGCGCCGCCCGGGCCGGGTTCGACCTGCTCGAACTGCACTGCGCCCACGGCTATCTGCTCTCCGGCTTCCTCTCCCCGCTCACCAACCGGCGCACCGACGCCTACGGCGGCTCGCCGGAGCGGCGGCTGCGCTTCCCGCTGGAGGTCTTCGACGCCGTACGCGGGGTGTGGCCGGCCGAGCGGCCGATGACCGTCCGGATCTCGGCCACCGACTGGGCCGACGGCGGGACGGACGCCGAGGACGCCGTGGAGATCGCCCGCGCCTTCGCCGCGCACGGCGCCGACGCCATCGACGTGTCCACCGGGCAGGTGGTGGCCGACGAACGCCCGGCGTTCGGGCGGTCGTACCAGACGCCGTTCGCCGACCGCATCCGGCACGAGGTCCGCGTCCCGGTGATCGCGGTCGGCGCGATCTCCTCCTGGGACGACGTCAACTCGCTGATCCTGGCGGGCCGCACCGACCTGTGCGCCCTGGCCCGGCCGCACCTGTACGACCCGCACTGGACCCTGCACGCGGCGGCCGAGCAGGGCTACGAGGGCCCCGGCGCGCCCTGGCCCGCCCCCTACCGCGCGGGCAGCCGCCCCCCGCGCACCGGCCGCACCGACGAACCCGAGCCGCGCCTGTCACCGGGAGGCTGAGGAGGTCTCACAGCCCCGCGAACCGTGCCCCCGCGTCCCGCAGGCGTTCGTGCAGGCCCCGGAAGACCTCCGCCGAGCGGACGCCGGGCCAGTCGGGCGGCAGCAGATGGGTGGGCAGGCCCGGGTCGGTGTAGGGGAGGTGGCGCCAGGAGTCGAGGGCGAGGAGGTAGTCGCGGTACGCCTCCTCGGGCGGGGTGTCGGCGCGGCGGGCCCAGGACCGCAGCACCGGCCCGTGGGTGTCCAGGAACCGCTCGTGCTCCTTGGCGATCGCCGCCAGGTCCCACCAGCGGGCCACCGCCTCGGGCGTGGGAGCGAAGCCCAGGTGCTCGCCGCGGAAGAAGTCCACGTACGGGTCCAGCCGCAGCCGGCGCAGGGTGTGCTCCGTCTCCTCGTACAGCCGGGCCGGGGCGATCCACACCCCCGGCGCGGCGGTGCCGAAGCCCAGACCGGCCAGCCGGGAGCGCAGCACGTGCCGCCGCTGCCGCTCCGACTCCGGGACCGAGAACACCGCGAGCACCCAGCCCTCGTCCGCCACGGGCGTGCCCGCGTAGACGCGCCGGTCGCCGTCGTCCAGCAACTGGCGGGCCTCGGCGGACAGTTCGTAACCGGCCGCGCCGGACTCCGTGCGGGCCGGCAGCAGCAGACCACGCCGCTTGAGCCGGGACACCGAGGAGCGTACGGAGGGCGCGTCCACGCCGACCGCGGCCAGGAGCCGGATCAGCTCGGCGACGGGCACCGGGCCGGGCATGGAGCGGCCGTACGCGCCGTAGAGCGTGACGATGAGGGACCTGGGGGCGTGCTGCTCGGACACGTTGATCATTTTAGGTCGTCGGCATCACTGCTGGTCACCCCAGTTGCGCAGCCGGAACCGCTGCACCTTGCCGGTGGCCGTGCGGGGCAGCGCGTCGAGGAAGACGAATGCGCGCGGGCACTTGTAGGGTGCCAGCTCGGCGACGAGGAACGCGCGCAGCGCCTCCGGGTCCCGCCGGGCACCGGGGCGCAGCACGGTGTAGGCGACGGCCACCTGGCCGCGGGCCTCGTCGGGACGGCCGACGACCGCCGTCTCGGCCACGTCGGGATGGCGCAGCAGCGCGTCCTCCACCTCCGGCCCCGCGATGTTGTACCCGGCCGAGATGATCATGTCGTCGGCGCGGGCCACGTACCGGAAGGAGCCGTCGGCCTCGCGGACACAGGTGTCGCCGGTGATGTTCCAGCCGTCGCGCACGTACTCCCGCTGCCGCGGGTCGGCGAGGTAACGGCAGCCGACCGGTCCGCGCACGGCCAGCAGGCCGGGCTCGCCGTCGGGCACCGGCCGGCCGCCGGCGTCCTGGACGCGTGCCTGCCAGCCCGGCACCGGCACGCCCGTGCTGCCGGGCCGGCTGTGCGCGCCGGCGGCGGACAGGAAGATGTGCAGCAGCTCGGTGGCGCCGATGCCGTTGACCAGGCGCAGGCCCGTGCGCTCGTACCAGGCCCGCCAGGTGGCCGCGGGCAGGTTCTCGCCGGCCGAGACACACTGCCGCAGGGACGACAGGTCGTGGCCGTCCAGGTCGCGCAGCATCGCCCGGTAGGCGGTCGGCGCGGTGAACAGCACGGAGACGCGGTGCGCGGCGACGGCGGGCAGCAGCTCGCCGGGGCCCGCCCGTTCCAGCAGGAGGCTGCCGGCCCCGGCCCGCAGCGGGAAGATCACCAGCCCGCCCAGGCCGAAGGTGAAGCCGAGCGGGGGACTGCCCGCGAATATGTCGTCCTCATGGGGACGCAACACATGCCGTGAGAACGTGTCAGCTGTTGCCAGCACATCCCGGTGGAAGTGCATGCACCCCTTCGGGCGACCCGTGGTACCGGAGGTGAACGCGATCAGGGCGACGTCGTCGCAGGCGGTGTCCACCGCCGGGTAGGGGGTGCCGGGGGCCGGACGGCGCAGCAGGTCGCCGGGGCCGTCCCCGCCGTACGTCGTCACGCGCAGCCCCGGTACGGCGGCCCGCACCAGATCGTCCACCGCGCGGACGTCGCACAGCGCGTGCCCGACGCGGGCGATGGCGCAGATCGCCGCCAGTTCCCGCGCGCGCTGCCGGGCCGGCACCGTGACCGCGATGGCGCCCGCCTTCAGAGCGGCCAGCCAGCAGGCCGCCAGCCACGGCGTGGTGGGGCCGCGCAGCAGCACCCGGTTGCCCGGGACCACGCCCAGGGCGCCGGTGAGCACATGCGCGATCCGGTCGACCCGGGCGCGCAGTTCGCCGTAGGTCCAGGCGGGACCGGCCGCGGTGTGGAAGACCGGGCGGGCCGCGTCGGCGTGGTCCAGCAGCTCCACGGCGCAGTTCAGCCGGGCGGGGTAGCGCAGTTCCGGCAGGTCGAACCGCAGCTCGGGCCACTCGTGCGGCGGGGGCAGACGGTCGCGCGCGAACGTGTCGACGTGGGCCGAGCGATGCATGACGGTCCGCCCCCTTGCCGTGTCGGAGGTGCCGTGTCGGAGGTCCGGGCCGGCCGCCCGAACGGGCTTCCCGGTGGGCTCGCACTTGGAGCGTAACGCGTTGGTGACGGCAGTCAACAGTCCGCGATATCGTCGGGGGACGGGCGGGCGCACCCGCCCCGGAGGGAGGAGGGGCCGTGTCCGCATTCGCACTCGCGCCCGAGCAGACCGCCTGGTGCGCCGAGCTGCGCGCGCTGGCCGCCGGGCGGCTGCGCCCGCTCGCCGCCCGGGGCACGCCCGGCCGCGTCGACCGGCCGCTGCTCGCCGAACTCGGCCGGCTCGGCCTGCTCGCCCGGCTGTTCGACTCCGGGGCGCTGGACCTGTGCCTGATGCGGGAGTCCCTCGCCCAGGGCTGCACCGAGGCCGAGACCGCCCTCGCCCTCCAGGGCCTCGGCGCCCATCCGGTGCACGCCCACGGCACCCCGGCCCAGCGGGAGCGCTGGCTGCCCCGGGTCGCCGACGGCAGCGCGGTCGCCGCGTTCGCGCTCAGCGAGCCCGGCGCCGGGTCGGACGCGGCGGCGCTGTCCCTCGCCGCCGAGCCCGACGGCGCCGGCTGGCGGCTCACCGGCGCCAAGTGCTGGATCTCCAACGCCCCCGAGGCCGACTTCTACACCGTCTTCGCCCGTACCACACCCGGCGCCGGGGCCCGCGGGGTGACCGCCTTCCTCGTCCCCGCCGACCGGCCCGGACTCACCGGCCGCCCCCTGGAGATGCTCGCACCGCACCCCGTCGGCGCCCTCGACTTCGACGCCGTGCCCGTCACCGCCGCCGACCTGCTCGGCGCGCCCGGCCGCGGCTTCGCCGTCGCCATGGGCACCCTCAACCTCTTCCGGCCCAGCGTCGGCGCCTTCGCGGTCGGCATGGCCCAGGCCGCGCTGGACGCCACCGTCGCCCACACCGGCCGGCGCGAGGCGTTCGGCGGCCCCCTGCGCGACCTCCAGGCCGTGTCCCACCAGGTCGCCGAGATGGCGGTGCGCACCGAGGCGGCCCGGCTGATGGTGTACGCGGCGGCCGCGGCGTACGACGCGGGGGCCGCCGACGTGCCCGGGCGGGCCGCGATGGCCAAGCTGCTGGCCACCGAGACCGCGCAGTACGTCGTCGACACCGCCGTCCAGCTGCACGGCGCCCGCGCCCTGCGCCGCGGCCACCTGCTCGAACACCTCTACCGCGAGGTGCGCGCGCCGCGCATCTACGAGGGCGCCAGCGAGGTACAACGGAGCATCATCGCCAAGGAGTTGTACGCCACGGCGGCCACGGCGGCCACGGAGGACCGGTGACGGCCGAACGCGTCAACCCGCCCGGGCTGTCCCCGCCCACCGGCTTCAGCCACGCCGTGGTCGCGACCGGCACCCGCGTGGTGTTCCTCGCCGGCCAGACCGCTCTGGACGCCGGCGGCGAGATCACCGGGGACACGCTGCCCGAGCAGTTCGCCACGGCCCTCGGGAACCTGCTCGCCGCCCTGCGCGCGGCCGGCGGCACCCCCGCCGACCTGGCCCGGGTCACCGTCTACGCCACGGACCTCGCCGACTACCGCGCGCACGCGCCCGAACTGGGCCGGATCTGGCACCGGTCGGCGGGCCGGGACTATCCGGCGATGGCCGTCGTCCAGGTCGTACGGCTGTGGGACGAGCGGGCGCTGGTGGAACTGGACGGGTTCGCCGTACTGCCCTGAGGCGGCGGGCGCCCCGCACAACCGTCGGGAGCACGGACGCGCCACCGTAGGGGTGACGGTCACGCCCGCCGGCCCGGCCGCCCGGTACCAGTGGAAGCCCTGAAATCCCTGGAAACCGGGAGGTATCCCATGCCCGTCCGCCGTACCCTCCTCACCGCCCTCGGCACCGCGGCCCTGCTGTGCGCCGCCACCGGCCCGGCCGCCGCCGCCCCCGGCGAGTACATCACCGTCGACGCGACCGGCCGGATCGCGGCCGACGGCACGGTCACGCTCTCCGGCACCTACCGCTGCACCGGCGCCACCGGACCGGCGTTCGTCAGCTCCTCGGTCAGCCAGGGCGACACCGCCCGCCGGCAGGGCATCGGCGGCAGCGCCGCCCGCTGCGACGGCGCCGAGCACCGCTGGCAGAACTCCGGCAAGCCCTACGGGCAGACGCTGCGGCCGGGAGCGGCGCGGGTGCAGGCCACCGTCGTGGAGCTGCGCCCCTCGGGCATCATCCTGGTCCCGGTCTTCCACGCGGAGGCGGACCGCGACGTCACGCTCGTCCAGGGCTGAGGCCGGCTCCGCCGGTCCGGGGCGCCCTTCCGGTCCGGCGGCCGGCGAGTGCTCCGCCGGCCTCGTTCCTGTCCGGGTCCGGCGCGGCCGGCGGGTGCTCCGCCGCTGCGGGGTCCGTGCGGGTCCGGTGGCTCATGGCCGTTGCCTGTCGGTTCGGAGGTTGTTCCGGTCCGGCGTCGGGGGGCGTGGCCCCGCGGGTTTTGGGTCTGTTCGCGTCCGGCGGCCGGTGCGGCGGTGGTGTTTCGCCGCTGCGGGGTCCGTGCGGGTCCGGTGGCTCATGGCCGTTCCGTGTCGGTTCGGAGGTTGTTCCGGTCCGGCGTCGGGGGG